>JAEUWE010000505.1 GCA_016791465.1 Pseudobdellovibrionaceae bacterium | reverse complement strand
GAAGTCATCAATCGACATTCATTTGTTTTCTCATTCCACACGTAAAAGAACGCGGCGTCACGCAGCAGCTTCATCAAAGGGCGATCAATCGTTGCAAAGACAGCATTGGACTGGACGTTTTGGGTGATCTGAATACGTGGATCGCGACCCAGGCCAAGGCTGAGTTCAGTGGCGCGATCACAGGCGTTCTTCGCAATCTCACGCCAGAGGTCTGTACCGAGGTACTCAACAAATTGTGCGGCCACAAAACGGGTTTTGCTCGGCAGCTGCATCAGCTGTTTGCGAAGGTAAGGAAACTCGGTGGCCGCCTGTCGCGCAGCCGTACTCATGAAAACCACGGCCTCTCCAAAAAGGAGGCCATTCTTTGTTCCGCCAAACGAAAGTACATCGACACCTTCGGCCAGCTGCTTAAAGCTGACGCCAAGGCGTTCTGCGGCATTTGCAAAACGTGCCCCGTCGACATGCAGCCAAAGTCCATGTTTTTTGCAAAACGAAGAGATCGCCGCCATTTCATCAAGGGAGTAGAGTGTTCCGAGCTCAGTCGGCTGAGTGATTGAAATACCTCGAACTTGAGCAAAGTGTTGGTCTCCACGGCGAACGAGATGAGATTCGAGCTGATCAGGCGTCAATTTGCCGTTCGTATTATGGATCGGAATGATTTTAAGTCCCAGTTGGCGTTCGGGCGCTGCACACTCGTCGACATTGATGTGGGCGTGTTCGCTTGCGAGCAACGAATGATGCGGTTTAAAAAGCGGCGCGAGGGCCAAAATATTGGCAGCCGTACCGTTGAAGCAGAAATGGACGTCGACGTGGTCGCCAAAATGCCGTTTGAAAACTTGAACCGCTTCGGATGTGACGGGATCTGTTCCGTAACTTGGGGCGCAGCCGATATTCACGGCGGCGATGGCGTTCAAAATCCGTGGGTGGACGGCTGAGTGATTGTCGCTTCCCAAGCTAAACGGGAATCGAATGTCATTGTTCTGAGTCATTAGAACAATTGAAACATAAAACGATAAGCAATCAAAGCAGCGAGACGCGATGTGCGATCGTCGACATCAAGCGGTGGGGAGACTTCATAGAGACCGATGTGGGCCACGTCGAAACGAGCCAGGAGCCAGTTGAATGCCTCCAGAAATGCATCGGGGCTAAATCCGGTCGGCCAGCTCTGACTTGCGCCAGGAGCCACGGCTGATGAAAACCCATCAATATCGATGGAAATGAAAATCGGCTGTCTTTTCAGCGCGCGGTCTCCGAGGACGCTCATCAGTGTTTCGATGAGAGAGCGCTTGCTACTGTGGCGTTCTTCTTCGAAGCAGCAGCTGCCACCGTGTTCAATGAGCCAATCACGGTGATGTCGTGAGTTGCATTGGGCTTGAAGGCCAACTGCAATCACCTCGGCATCAGGAACTGCTTTCAACAGACGATAGAAGGGGGTTCCGCTGTTGATTCCGTTTTGATCAGAGCGAACGTCGAGGTGTGCATCAAAATTGATGATGAGTGGACGGACGCCTTTTTCTTGCGCAAGGCGGGCGTACGCGACGGCGTCGGGGTAGCCGTAGTCGTGGCCGCCACCGAGGCTCACTATGCGATGACCTCCACGAAGAGCTGCACTCACAATTGCTTCAGCGGCGCTGTGCCGAGCCTCGAGAGTTAGCTCCGCTCCATTCAAATTGCCGACATCGAGAATAGCCGTATGACTTGCTGTCTCTGGCAGAAATGCTGGCGGTGTCATTCGGTAGAGGTATTTGCGGATACGATCGGGTGCTTCTTTGGCCCCTGGGCGTCCGCCATTGGCTTTGATTCCATCGTCGTCGGGATAACCAAGGATAGCGATGTGAGGTGTCAGTTCGGAAAACAGATCGTCGGCGTCAGCCGCGGTTTTAATTTCTGGTGCGATTCGACCGATGTCGCCCAGGCGGAAGTCGTTGGTGTCTCCACGAGTAAACAGCAATGACGAGTCGATCGGGCTAAAAGGCGTCTCGAACTTGGACCGGTTCACTTTGGTCCCGGAAGTCGCGTGAAGTGGAACGATTCAGAAACTTGCCCCGATGACGGATCTAGGATGTCGAGTTTGATCTCTTGCTTGGCGGCGTGTCCTGGTGCCGACAGTTCCAGTCGCCCCACATAGACAGGTCCTGGCTTTCGTGAGCTGCTTTCGACGAGGAAAATCGAATAGCCGTTGGCGCGCTCCGGAGCGAGTGTGTAACGAAGTTCTTTGAGTTTGGCGAGCCCCGTTGGACGTGCTGATGACGCGGACGTGTCCCGGTGTTGGGTTTGGCTGTAGAGACTGGCTCGTGAGAAGTCCTCAAAGCGAATGACATCCCATCTCGCCGTTCGCCAACTTCCGATCAGATTTTGGAGTCCGACCGATTCAATTCCCTGGATGAGAACAGCCTCTGCGCCTGGCCGACTATCGCGGTCGATCATTTCGCCAGTGGCGACAACAAAGTCGCCCGAACGAAGGCTCAGCAGCGAGCCGAGGGTATTCAAGTCGGCCTCGACCGGAAGGGCAGGTGGTCGAATCGAACTGTTTGAAAGGGGGCGAATGCGGACGGAGTCGGGTTGAACGATGAGGAACCCACGAATGGTCGCAGCATGAGCCACCGTTGGTGACGCCATGCCAACCAAGCCTGCAATGAGAATGAGTAAGAGTCCTCGGATGGTCTGCATCGACCCGCTTATAGGCTCGCCTCAAGGCTTGCGTCAAACGACCGTCCTTCCCTGCGTAAAGAGAAGGCATTAGGCTCAAGGAATGAATGGCGGAATTCAGATGACGAATTGGCTCAATCCAAAAGACTGGCAGCGGCCTGAACAGTGGTTAAAGCGATGGTTTGCTCCCCCAACTCCGTCGGCCGATATGGATTGGCCCTTGGATTGGCTCTTGTTTTCGGGCGGGCCGGTTCGACGGGCTGCCGAATCCCTGCTTAATGAATGGGCAGATCAGGTGCCAAGCGGAGGTACGGTGCGGTTGCGGGTACTTTTGATCATGCCCGATGATCCCTTGATTCAACATGAGCGCGTGGCGTGGATGCAGGAGTTTGCGAAACGACAGCCCAAGGTGCGTATAGCGACGGAGCGCGTGAGTCCTGTACGAGTCGCCTTTGATGCATCTCGTTTCGATTGGGCGAAAGAGCTTCTTGGTGAACAGGCTGAGCGCTTGCGATCTGAGTGCGAGCGCTTTGCGCGAGAGAATCGCCAGAGCTGCAGTGAGCCTCCATGGATTTTCTGGTCGCGGTTTCCGATGTGGTTGAGGATGCAGGCGCACATCGATCGCAAAGAGTCCGTCGACGCTGATTTGAAACTCTCGGCCATTCGCGTGGCGCTCAGTCCGCACGATGAAGAGGCCGAGCGTGCAGCGCTTCAGGAAGATGAAATCAAACTCAATCCGGCTTTCGATGTGGTCAATCGTGGCGACGCGCTCACAGCTTTGGTCAGGCAACATCGATTTTTAAACGACAGTACTGAGGAGTCCCTGTCTGTTTTTACGCGAACTCTTGATCCATTGGATGCGTTCATTATTGATTGTATTCGCGAGGACTTTCGGATTTCCCGTGCAGATCTGCTCTTAAGAATTCAGAAGCTCAAATCACGAGAATTCGATCTGGCGGCCCAGGATCGCATCGATGACCTCGAGGAGAAGGGGCTTCTTCTCGCGGGCGCGCCCGCGCATCAGGCCTTGTTGAATTGATTGAGTGTCCACTCAGCAAGTTCTGCAAGTTTGGAATCGGCGACGAAGGCTTCGACCTCGGACTTGAGTTCATGCAGGCGTGAGTTTCCAATGACGATAAGAGCATTTCGCTTAAGTCCACGGCCGCGGGCTCGCGCCAGTGCTGTATGCTGAAATGTCTTTTCGATTTTTGAGTTGGTTTCTGTGAGGATCCAACGCAGTTCGCGCACGAGCTCTTCGCGGTCATTCTTCATCTTGAACGTCGATTCACCCCAGCGTTTAATATTCCAGGGACAAACCGTCTGGCAGATATCGCAACCAAAAAACCAATCCTGAAATCCCGGGCGGAGTTCCTCAGGTGGAACCGTCTTCGCTTCGATGGTCCAATACGAAATACACCGCCGGGCATCGAGTTTTCGCGGACTGATGAGAGCTTGCGTTGGGCAGGCGTCCAGGCACCGCGTACAGGTTCCGCAGTGATCAGGCGCAGGCATTTGCACATCGGCGAGATCAAGAGACGAAAGGATCTCGGCAATAAAAAACAGACTTCCCGCTTTGCGATCAATCAAGCAGGTGTTCTTTCCGACCCAGCCAAGGCCGGCTCTTTGCGCGAGTTCGCGTTCGAGCACAGGTGCAGTGTCGATTGCCAGTCGAAACTGCGCGCTTGGAAATTGCAATTCAAGACGATTCAATACTGGCTGCAGGCGACGTTTGATCGCGACGTGATAGTCAGCGGCCTCAGGCTGCGAGCGAGCATAGAGCGCGGTCCTCACCGCAGTGAGATGAGGGACGCTTTTTGTCGCCGCATCTTCTGCAACATAATCGATCGAGAAAACCAAAGCTGAACGCATCCTCGCTTCAAAGAGTTTTGGATCTGCTTTCTGGTCGCGGTGTCGAGCGAGATAATCCATCTCACCATGAAGACCTTCGTTGAGCCACTCATCATACATGGCAAGAGAGAGAGGTCTTTCAAGCCGAGCGAGGCCAAAGCGAGTAAACCCCTCACTTTTTAGCCACTCAAGATCACTCTGCCGCCATAGTTCTGATTGCTCCATGTGGCTTCGATCATTAGCCTTATAGAAATGCTTGTCAAAACGCACGCCACCACTGAGTTTCAGAAGGCTCTCATGCAGAGTCCGAAATGGCCTGATGTGGAGTTGGTTTGCGCGCATCTTCGTACCGCCGGGTATCAGGCCGTGGTGGCAGGAGGAGCTGTTCGCGACGCCTGGCTTGGGCTTTCGCCGAACGAATTTGATGTCGCGACCTCCGCAACGCCTGATCAAATCGAAGCAGTTTTTAGAGGCCTTGCGCAAAAAACGATCGGTGTCGGGAAAAGTTTTGGTGTCATTGTCGTCTTGGCTGACTCAGGACCGATCGAAGTTGCGACTTTCCGTGCAGATGGAGCCTACACTGACGGGCGCCACCCCGATAGCATCGTCTTTTCGAATCTCGAGCACGATGCGGAACGCCGCGATTTTACGATCAATGCGATGTTCTATGATCCAGCGACAAAGGAGCTTATCGATGTTGTCGATGGAATCCGAGATCTTCAAAGCCGAGTTATCCGAGCCGTTGGAGAGCCGGCAAAGCGATTTCAAGAAGACGCACTGAGAGTCATGCGGGCTGTTCGATTCACGGCACAGCTTGGTTTTGAACTCGAACCCGCGACAGAGCGCGCAGTCCATGCTGCTGCCGGAACTCTCACTAAGGTCAGTCGCGAGCGTTTGACTGTCGAATTTGATAAACTCTTGATTGGTCGCTATGCCGAGGAAGGGCTTCGCTGTTTTCAGCGGCTCGAGCTTGATCGCGTTGTGTTTCCGCTGTGGTCGCCAATCCTGTTTCCACTCACGACTTCGCTGACTGGTTTTTCTTTAGAAGAACGCCGACTCCACTTTTTTTGGCCGCTTCTGCAAAGTGGAGAGGTGGCGGAGTCGACGTTCGAGTTAACTCTGAAAGAGTATCGTTATGGTCGCGACTTCATTTTGCTTTTGCAGTGGTTGCGCCGCGAGCTCCAATGTTTTGATGGCGGACTCGTGGAATCCAGTCGTCCACTGTTGCCTGCGTCAGAAGTGGATCGGCTTTGGGCCAAACACGAATTGAAAAGCACGACGCTCGATCGGCGCTTGCTTGCCCAGCTTCTCGTTCTCGTCGACCCGCGAAGCAGGAGAGTGTTAAGGGTTCTTGAGAACAGATTGGAGATTCCAGGGTTACTCATCGGCGCTGAGGAGCTTTTGAATCGTCGCGGATTAAGTCTCGGGCAGGCGCCAAAAATTCCGGGCGCGGCCGAAGTTCGGGCGCTACGTGGTCCGCTTGAAGGGGCGCCGCTTGGAGCGGCAATCCAAGATCTCTATCGGGAAAGACTTTTAAGGGCAAAGTTCTGATCCCATTCCACACGAAAGTGGGCCAGTTTGGATTATCGACAGCCGTCGCTGATTTCAATCGAAGCCGCACGTTGATCATGAATGTCAACGGCGGACATCGTCCCAAGTTCGCGCGGGCACTCACGTAGAGAAAGCTCGGTTTCGATTTTCTGTTTTTCGTCTGCCGTATAGGTAAGATTCCAGATCGCTTTCACTTTCATCCACTGCGAAAGGTACTGGCAGACATAGGTTTCGTTTGGGGGAAGATATTCGGTTGGACTATTCCCGCCCTTGGACATGTTTTCGTGGCCACTGACGGTCAGCAAGTGGAAGTTGTTTCCCATATAGTTGGTGTAGTGGCAGCGGCGCTCTTTTGACCAAGCATGTGCGCCGGACTGGTAGGCGTGCTTCAGAGGAATAAAGTGATCGATCTGAACGGCTGAGGCGAGTTTGAACGTTGTGCCGGTATAAGGATCATCCCAAACACCTTTGGCGATATTGCAGGGGTTGCCTTTCACGAAAGTCAGGCTATTGGTGTCCTCGACATCACGAATTAAAGCTTCGACGCGAGTATTGTAACAGTTTTGATCAGGGTTGTCGTTGACCCAGCCGCCAAACATGGCGAGGCGGTTATAGCGAGGGAGCGAGGCGAGAATCTCATCCGGAGTTCGCGGATCGATGTTGTTTCGCATGTATTGAACAAGGTCGAAGACTGGGGCGGCCAGGACACTGCCGTAGCCCTGGTGGTGCATTTCGGCTTGCGCCGGAAGCACGGTTTGTTCGTCGAGTCGCAGTTCATCAACGAGACCTTGAACACCAAGAAAGAGAATGTCTTCGGCGCGCGGCTGATAGGACTCTGTTTTTCTCGCGTGAGCGAGCGAGGTCGTCAGCGACAGAACGGCAAGCAGTGCGACACTCAAGAGAGCGTGCACTGAAAATCGCAATGCCGTTTGAGTTGCTTGTCGTTTCACGAGGCCCCGGTCGTGGTCGGTTGGTTTCAGAATGGAACTAATCTAGCGTGAGCGCTCTAGGCTCCTGCAATGAAAAAGCGGGTCAGAATTTGGTTTGGACGTCGGCTATGGACTTAACGCCTTGCGCTGGTTAGGTGCTTTGCGGCGTAACGGAGCAGGCGCGCTGAAAGTGGAAGCATAACAAGGAGCGCAATGCTGCTAAAATGAACGAGATCGGCTTTCTCGATGGAGAGCGCATGTGCCGACGTGATGCCGAATGCGAGGTAGGCGAGTCGATGAAGTTTCTTCCAGCGTTTCCCGAGCTTGCGCACGGACGCATTGTTTGAGGTCAGCGCGAGTGCCAGTAAAATCAGAAACCCAGCAAGGCCAAACCAGAGATAGCGGGCCTCGACGATCGCACTGATCCCATCGCTGAGATCGCCTTCGATCACAAAGTGGAGAGCAATGTGAGTCGCCGTGTACAGCGTGCCGGCAACTCCAAGTGGACGACGAAAAGGAAAGAGCCAGCGAAGGTTGTTGGGGAGTGGCCAGAAGGCGAGCCATGAGCCAATGATGAGATTGAGCGCCAGCATGTAAAAGCCAGCGCGGCCAAAGAGGTGATTGAGATCCTTGGCCGGATTTGCCGAAGGCCCGAGGTGAAGCATCTCGTAGGTGATCCACAGCAGTGGCAGCGCGAGAAGAAGTGATGACTTGACCAAGCCAAGACGAGCCGGAACTCTCATAGTCCCAGCATAGATCATAAGAGTCAGCACAACGAAGAGGAGAGTTTATGAAATTCTCGATTGATGACGCCATCACCCCGGAAGAGGTGTACTTGAAGCGCCGTGAGTTTTTGGCAGCCTCTGGTTTTGCTGGTGCAAGTCTCCTTTTGCGCCAAGCGGGTGCCGCGGCCTACGTGGTCAATGATCCCGATCGTCCCGTAACAAAAGAAGAGCACGCCACCAGCTACAATAACTATTACGAGTTCAGTCTTGATAAAAAAGAGGTCCGTGGGGTTGCCGGAAAGTGGAAGCGTCCCGATCCTTGGAACATAAAAATTGATGGTCTTGTTGAGAAACCGTTCACCCTCGAGCTCTCAAGTTTTTTAAAGAAGACGGCAATTGAAGATCGCACTTATCGATTTCGTTGTGTTGAGGCGTGGTCGATGGTGCTTCCGTGGCGAGGATTTCCGCTGGCAAAGTTGATTGACGAAGCAAAGCCAAAGCCGAGCGCAAAGTTTGTTCGATTTGTGACTTACGTCGACCGCAAAGCGATGCCGAATATTGCCGGAATGCCGCACTACCCATGGCCGTACACGGAGGGATTGACGATTGAGGAGGCGAAGCACCCACTCGCATTTATGGCGACAGGACTTTATGGCAAGCCTCTACAAAATCAGAACGGCGCGCCGATCCGGCTGGTCGTGCCGTGGAAGTACGGCTTTAAAAGTATCAAGTCGATTGCATTGATTGAGTTTGTCGCCGAACAGCCAAAGACACTTTGGCAGCAGCTCGCGCCAAGCGAGTACGGTTTCTATGCCAATGTGAATCCGGATGTTTCGCACCCGCGCTGGTCGCAAGCCAAAGAGACCCGAATTGACGGAAGTTTCTTTCCGACGAAACTGAAAACCCTGCGTTTCAATGGCTATGAAGAGCAAGTGGCCTCGCTCTATAAAGGGCTTGATTTAAAAGTGAACTACTAGCGCGGCTTACTTGCGGCCGCTGTGCTTTTTCCAGTCGTATTCTTTGCCTTCGCGGATGCGAGCATCCCAGGCCTTCCATTTTGAATCCGGAAATTTATGGCGAACGCGACCTGCCGAATCGAAAATATCCGGATCTTTGCCGAACAGAACGTTTAAAAGCCCAGAAAACATTCCGCCTGGCTTGCGACGAAACATCGATCCACTAAAGCCGACTTTGTTCTCAGAATTGGCCGCTTTCGCTACCAATTGCGCAGCTCCCTCTGGAGTTGCAGCGGTTGAGATCCCGTCGCCGAGAGGTTTTTTCTTGTTTGCTGAATCGTGGCTTGATCGACTGTTCGACATGGCCCAAGACTAGCGAGACGAGGTGGCGATGGCAAAAGATAATAAGGCCTTTGGGCAGGGAATGCCTGAAATCGCAGCGTATGCTGAATCCGTGTTCAATCCGATCGATCCTGTTCTTGATTTTGTGCGTCGAAAGTCTGCCGAAGGAGAGCTCCCTGCGATTCAAGTCGGTCCGATGGATGGGCTTCATCTCGAGATTCTTTCGCGGCTTTTGAACCCTCGTCGCGTGATTGAAGTCGGAACTCTCGGCGGTTATTCGGCGATCTGTCTTGCTCGCGGGATGGTGAGCGGTGGAGTGATCCACACCTTTGAGAAAAACGAGAAGCACGCGGCACTCGCGTCAGCCAATATCGCGTGGGCTAAAGAACAAGGTGAGTTTCGTGGCGTGGAGGTCACTGTTCACGTCGGAGCCGCCATCGATATGCTGCCGAAGGTTGAGCCCGAGGGGCCGTTTGATTTGGTTTTCATCGACGCCGACAAGCCTGGCTATCCTGACTATTTAGATTGGGCTGCGAAAACCCTTCGCGTGGGTGGGGCTGTTCTCGGTGACAATACTTTTGCTTGGGGCCAGGTGCATCGGACGGCGGAACTCGCTGGCAACGAATTGAAGATGGTCGGTTCTCTTGATCGTTTCAATCGGGAGCTTGCGGCACATCCGCGTTTTCGATCAACCATTCTTCCAACCGCCGAAGGTCTGACGGTTGGAGTGAAGGTACGCTAGGTAAATCGCAGATCTATTTGCTGCAGTAATCGAGAATTTCT
>JAEUWE010000495.1 GCA_016791465.1 Pseudobdellovibrionaceae bacterium | reverse complement strand
GGCGGACCACTCGAGTGGGCAAGATGTCCTGACGAAACCGGCTGAGATCAGAGCCCCTCCACGACCCATAGTCGAAAAGTTCGACATCAATATATTGGATTTGACGTTTTCGACCTCTTCAAACAGTCCCAACTCCAAAAGGCCCACCTTATAATTTCTCCACAGTTCAAATATAGGCCCCATTGGCGTCATATGCGCTCCCATTCCGCTTTTGGCGCCAGCATTGCTCTAGGAAGCATCGACAATGATGTCGCAGAGGAACTGAGTCCCATTCGCTCAATTGATGAGCTGATGACTCGCTATTGTTTGGAGGCCACCGTGGCCAAGTCGCTGATCCGTTCGTTTGTTTTAGTCGCATCTCTTATGACCGCCGGCATGGCCAACGCCGGAAGCGAATTCGATCAGGCCGCACCAACATCCGACCAACTTCAATCCACGACTCTTATGACCGAAGCCGAGATTCAAAAGAAAGTTCTCGAAGACATGAAAAGACAGTGTGACGACGATGGTCGTTGCTGGCTGATGGGAACTGATGGTGCTGGCTCGAGTTGGACATTGGGCTTCAATGCTGGCGTCGGTGCACGCACCGTCGGTACTGGAACAACAGTTATCAACCTCGGTGAAGACTCGAGCAACAACTCAAATGACCCCTACTACGGACTGTCGATCACTTATCGTCGCTACAACTGCGAAACCAATCTTCGAGTCTCTCCAGCAATGAAGCGCCTGCTTGAGACGTATCAGTACCAAGGTGTCAACGCCGACGGCACAACAAAGAGAACATTCTCGCCAGCGGACCTCTCGCTACTTTCTCTCTACGCAACGCTGAATTCGAAGCTTGAGACGTGCCGCCAGACTGGAAACTAATTCTCCAACACATCGCTATACGTAAGAGAGTTGATCATGGTTACCAACGCAACCAAATGGGCCGTCGTGTGTCTCGCGACAGCCCTCACATTGAGCGAAGCTCAGGCGGGATTGAACGCAAGTTCGTTTGCCCCGATTGAGTTTTCAAATCGCGCTCAGTGTGCGTTGGATTCGCGCCTACCAGCGCGCTCGGTTCTCGTTGTCGGGGATGGCTATGATGCCGGCCGCCTTGGATTCAACATCGCAAAGCTCAACGCCGGAGTCTCCGCCGGGAAAGAAACGGACGCGATGGAAACCTATCGCCGCGCCGTTGGATTCACCTTTACAACTGTCGCCAATCGTCTTCTTGCAGGGCATCTGCCGCTCCTTGATCAACAGCTGCGCGGTCTACTTTCAACCTGCGAGTCGACTAAGAAATGCCGCGCTCTCGATTTAGAGCTGAGCGAACTCTGGAAAAAGAGTCAGGATCAAGCACTCTCGTCAGCCCAACATGTCACTTGCATCAAATCCGATCGTTTCTCTGCGCTGCAGGGGCATCTCAACAAATCACGTCCTTCATTGAGCGACCTCAACGAACTTGGCGCTTTGCTTTCTAAGTCTCAGCCAACGTGCGAGCAGTCCAGCCCCACCACAGATCGATTCTTCCTTTTGCAGATTGACCTGCCCAGTGTTCCCAAGAATTTTGATAGCATTGGGTTTGATTTCTGGAGATCACTTAAAACATACGCATCTTGGGCCTGGCGCTCAGCGCCGGAAGTTCGCGCAGCGATGGGTCGCTACGCAGAGCTCTTCCCCGGTCTCGCCCTCGAAGACGAAGTCTTGCTTGCACCAAACGGCTGCCGGGCAATCACGCTTCCGGTCTGTGATCTGCAACGCCTTTCACTTGATGCTGTTCGCGAGCTCGCGAAACCACCGCAAACCGCTTCAGGCTTCGAGGCCGAACTCCCAAATGGTCCTCAGTTTGATCTCCTAACCAAAGGTAGTCGATCGGTTGCCGATGGATTTCTTGGAACAAATGGAACCGCCACAGAAGAGTGGGTGAAGAACTTCTCAAAACGCTTCAACGAAGCGCGCTGGGTCAGCCGCAATAAACTGCAAAGCGTTGCGCGGACCGGCAGCTGGCTCAATCAATTGAGCGCCGCAACTCTCACCGAGGACCTCAAGCGCGACCTCGAACGTTTTTCTCCCGAAGCCAATCCTGAATTTGCATCTCAGCTTGCCGCCGTCTGTGTCGAGGCACGAATTCTCCGCGATCCCCAATTTAAAGTTCTCCGTCCCGACTTCGAATCGGTTCTGGAAAGCGGCAGCACGCTTGGTCTGTCGGCCTCGGAACTAAAAAATCAAAAACTTCTTCTACCGCGAGTGATCGAGGCCGTTAAAACAATCGGTCTTAATATCAAGCCTATTTGTGAATCACTCGAAAGCTCTCTTTTTTCAAAAGTATCCTACGACTACGGCTACCTTTCGGACTGGGCACGCGAGCGCATGAACGGATTGGTTTCACAAAAGTCGCTGCCAAAAGAGACTCGCGTTCGAGGTTGGAATCGTCCGGAGCCGTACTTGACGCTTTCGGAAGGCAAAGTAGAGATATGTCGATCTCCAATTGCATGTATGCAGTCAGTGCTAAAGGCCTATGTCGACCTTTACTCTGTGTCGGTTTGGTCGGCAGCTCTAGGCAGAGCCCACCGTCTGAAAGACAGCAATCTCTTCAATCCTTACGCCGAACTCAACGCTTGCAAGGTCTACGATCCCTGGTTTGCAACCGATCAAGCCAATGCCATGCTCACTCAGCGATTGATCACATCGGCCCTCACCGCCGCACTCCCGGTTCCAATCTTCGCTGAATTCGAATCAAAGCGCCCGCAGGTCAAGAGCTTCAACACCAAAATTGACAACGGTGCAATTCGCTTCGAACCTGAGTTTTCCGATGAATCCAATCGTCGCACATTCTTTGCCGATCTTGGCCCCCTCACAGGCGCTCCCTGTGCCGTTCAGTATGCAAACGAAGCCGGTGCGCCGTTTCAAGTTTACGGCGTCGGTGGCGTAACGCTAAACTACTGTTCGGACAACAAAGGCTCTGAAACAGAACTCAACGACAAATCCGAGGGAAAAACCTCAGCCGCACGCCGCTCGATCTGCGGTGGGTGCACGATTAACCTCACAAGTGCTGTTTCTTCAATTGCCGCAGCCGCACCAGCAGGCCCGATTCGATTCGCATTCGGTGCCGCTCGCGCGTTCAGCCTCTACGTCAACGCGCAGAAAGACGAAAAGAATCGCCCCATCAGCTATATTGTTCGACCTGAGTATGTTGCCGACGCCTATTCAGAGAATCGCGGTTCCATTCCTGCTCGCTGCGAACCTTCGCTGATCAATGGTTTCCGTTGCTTTGAAGATCTCTGCGCAGCAAACGCAGCGCACGTTCTCGAAACAAAGACTGGGCTGCGTGCGACATCGGCCGGCATTCAATATGAAGGCGAAAGTACATTCACACAACAAGGCCCATCAAGTGGCACTGTCGGCATACGTGTGAATGAGTGCGACGGCGAGATTATGGCGCGCGTTTCTTGCGATCCAACAATGCGCCGCTTTGAGATGCGAAGTGAGTTCAGCGCTTTCTCGCGTTCCTGTACCGCTCTGCTCGAGCGTTCACAACCTGGTGGTGTCCGGTGATACGCGCCGCTTTATTCATGAGCTTCTTACTTTCGATTTTTGCAGCGGCTTCAACATATGCGCTGGGCCTTCAGCAAAATGCCGTTGAAGTCGACGGTGTGATTCGCGTCATGAACTCGATCCACTGCACAGCAAAGGGTGAAACCGTCTGCGAAAACCTCTGTGGCGCAAAGTCCTGCGAATGGCCCGAACCACTTTGTCGTGACTGCTTCGGAAGCGGCGACGCCGTGCTGCGCGATGTATTTCAAACACTGGTCCCAACCTACGAAGGTGTCGAAGCCATCACCGATCGCCAAGTCGTGTACAAGCTCTTAACTCGTTCAACTGTTCTCGTCGCGAACAAGAGTCTCTACGACTTTTACAATGGTTCGGAAGACGCAGGCATCGCACCACATCTTCAGACGCTTTGTGGCGCTCGCGATGGGTTTATCGCAGTTGAACTCGACGACGACAACCGCCCCACAAGCGCATTCCTCGCGATCTGCACGTCGCCGAAGGGGATTGCGGCTCGTCGTCTACGACCCGCTGGAGCTGCTGACATGAATGAAAATGAAGAAAGTGTTCTCAAATTGAAGCTCTCAAATGAGCTTCGTCTGAGTCCGCCGAACTGAGCAAGAAAACAACAACAACCGTACTGAATTTATTTTCCAGGACGTAAACAGAGGAGAGAAGAAATGAAGAACTTAACGACGCTTTCAAAGTGGCTTGGCGCTCTCGCGCTAACGGTGGCGGCCGTCGACGCCAATGCGATATCACTTCGCTACAAATTCAAAGTCGATTCGAGTGGCCCACGGATGTATGCGTGTAACGCCGGCATCATGGCGCAATCATCGAACAACAAAGTTTGCTACTTCGAAGGCACAAAGAACCAGTGTACTCCAACAACATGTTCCGACTCCGACAAAGTCTGTCACTCATCTTGTGTTTGTAGCTCAACCGGTGGCGGCGACTACCTCATGAACTACGGAAAACTCAAGTGGACCGGCATGAGCCCTATGACTGGCAGTGGCGACAAATCATTCCGCGGCACCAGCACATCGGCCTATTCGCAAGCCTTTACCGACAGCGAAGCTTGGGGACGTCGCATCACTGATCTCTCGTTCCATTTGGGTTCAGAGCTCTACTCGGCAAAGTACTTTGTCGACATCTGCTACAACGGTCCGCAGATTGAGTATTATGAGGACAATATTCAGACGAACTTCGTATTGAAACTCGCGCAAGCTTACGCCATCGATGCTCTCTATAGCGGAAAAGTTCCAGGCGAAAACTCTCGCGATGGAATGACAATGGGTCAGGGCGACTACACGAAGAACGCCAATCTTAAAGTTGAAGCATTCGTTGTTTGCGACCGTCAGGGTATTGGCCAGTACGTCTATGCTCGCAACAACAGCAATCAATACAACACGCTCGACAACGAGGCGTCGTTCGTCTTCGGTTCAAACGCGACTCCGGTCAATGCGTCTGAAGGATCGACAAGCTTCTTTAAATCGACACCGATGATGCTCACAGGTCAGACAGCAGACTTGCTCCAAGACAAAGTGATCACCAATAACGATGGCAAGGCTCCCCGCCATTGCAAAGTTCGCTATGTGTTCTCGGAGACAAACTGGTCGTCATCAGTTCCGAACCTGCGTAAGTGGGAAAAAGAAGGCGCTGAGATGTGTACATACACAGAAATCGCCGAACCGCCAGCTGCTGAATAACTATAAGTTTGGGATGAGGGCCTTACTCCGCTAAGGCCCTCTTTATGTATGAACGAGGGAAGTTGAAAATGGAACCGAACAAGCTATTTCACATTCAAGCTCTTGCTCTCTGCTTCGCGTTCGTCGCATTGCAGCCAATCGCACAAGCCGCCGATGTGGATTCAGTTTGCGCGTTTTCGAAAGATCCCAAGCCCGCTCTCCATCTCGATCCCTGGGCTCGCACTGGAGAAAAAGTGAAGCGCTTTGGGTCTACCGAAAACTCTGATGAAGTTCTCATTCAAAGCTGCAAAAATATCGACGGCAAGTTCATCGCTCTTTCACTAGGAAACAAAGAACCTTCTCTCGCGAACGACTCAGCCAGTATTTTGTTTCGTGAAGACCTCGGCACCGATCGCTGCGAAATATCAAGTACCGTCGCCGATAACCAGACTCTCGCTGCCAAACGCACTGCGCTCAAGATCAGCCGCTTACAAACGCTTCGATCCTGCGTGGCGCTTGAAGTTGTGAGCCTGAATAGCCGCCCTCTCATTCTCGGAAATCACCCGTCGTGCCAATGGGAGTCAGTGAGTGCGAACCGTTATTTGGCTCGCGGTGCCACCTGTACGGTACGTGCCGATCGTGGGATCGCCATCTCAGTCAGGCCCGTGTTTGAATCGAAATGCCTCGATGGCGCGGCCTTTGAGCGCGGTGAAGTTCGCGCTGCCGACCTCGACACAGTCCTACAAGCCGTTGTTGCCGAAACTGGCGACGCGAGTCTTGTTGGCCAAACCATTGGCGTCACAAAACGCCGGATCCTCATTGCGCCCTCGCCATCTAGAGCAAAACTCGACGACGATGAAACGCTTCGCCTACCGAAAACATTTGGACTCACGGTCAAGCCTGTCAGCGCCGAGATCATCACTGAACGCGCACGCGATGCCGCCACATCTTTCGTGTCAATGTCGTGGTTTGTGCAAAATTCCGGCGAATGGTTCAACGCCTACCAGATTCCCCTGGCAGCAGAAGTCGAACTCATCGAGATCGGGCCTAACGGACGCCCCCGTACCGTGATGAACTGGCTCGCCTATTCAACGGGACAAACACTCGTTCCCGCCGACTGGGACGGTCTGTTCACCGTCAATCGCGCACAGATCCCGGACTTTGCATTCAAACATGGTCGTCGCTATCGAATTCGCCTCCGCTACCTTCACCCACACGATGCTCCGAGCCTCATCAAAGCCGATATGGAGCAGAACTCTCCCGTTTTCGAGCAAACGCCGAGCTCATTCCAAACGCAGCTCTTTCCAAAAATGAATCTCGCAAAGAAGGTTCCCGGCTTTAGCAGCTTTCCGACTCTTGGCAAAGGCCCGCAAGAGAGCCAAGCCAGTGGTCAGCTCGACAATACCGAGAAAGAGATCCTGCGCTTCTTTAGAAGCCTCGGCGTCGATTCGACTTTCCCCGCCCGTTACGACCGTGCCTGTGTCGGCTCGGCCTGCGCGCCGGCCAGCCAAGTGACTTACATCGGTGAATCATTTTTCGATTTCACTGCCGATGCGATCCCAGGACAAGTTGGTGACTTTAAACCCCTCCAGATCGAATCAAAAACTCGCATGTTGGGCCAGAGCGTTCTCTCAGAGTTCAAAAGTGAAAGTAATGCTGAGGTGCTCTGCCCATGATTCAAGGCTCGCATTTGATCGCCATCGGAATAGCCTTTCTGCTTTCATCGCTTCCTGCGATGTCGCGGGCATCCGTTTGGCCGATTCAAAGCGCAGAGTGGACCACATCCGACGAAGCCGAGTATGCCACCTGGGTTGAGCGCGTAACCGCCGGTCCTCCAGAAAAACTCTTTGAAGACTCAGGAACTCTTGCCGCACTCGGATCGAACCCCATGGACTGCGCCGACTTTGCCTATGGTCTCCGCATTCTCTACGCATCAAAAAATGGACTGCCCTTTCAATCTAAAGCCGGAGTATCAGCCGCCAGCAGTCGCTGGGACCATATCTCCAGCGAACGTCGACTATCGGCTTTTTTAAAAGATGCATTCTCTGCTCTTAGCACGCGTACCCTCGTCAATGATACCGAACCGGTCCCGAGTCTCAGCCGCAGGCATGTTCGCGGAGGAACGATCTTACTCGCCGCACCTGAAATCGGTCACGCCTGGGTCATTCGCAAAGTTCGCGATACCGGCATCCCCGAGCTCATCTTTGGCAGCGTGCCAGCGCAAACGGAAGTCTTTCTCCGCGACGGCCTTCCACGTGGAGAAGCCGTATATGGAAAAGTCAAATCCATCAAAGGCAGCTCCGCAGGCCTTCGCCGTTGGATTTCTGGCGGAAATGAGATCAACGCGACTTCGGTATCGCTCAAAGTTCTGCGCCCACAGGAGTGGCGACCCGCTGTCTTTCGCGCTCTTGAGATTCGCCCTGAACCGCTCATCGAGTCTATCGGACGTGAACTTGGCAATCTCTGCCGAGATGCCACTGTTCGCGCCAAACTTGTGCGCGATGCTGCCGCTCTTCGCACACGCGGTTGTCTTCGCGGAAAAGATCAATACAACTACTCGACAACCAATCGCGACTCACGGCTCAAGGAAGGATTCCTGGATTTGTGGGAAGTTTGGATGACCGCAAACGATTTCGTCGATGAGCAGCGCCGCTCGAGCCAAGGCCTTCCTCTGCGCCTACAAAAGGTCCTCGACGATATCAACCAAGTCTTTTCAAATCGAATTTTGAACTCAGATGTCGAAGATGTCGTTTGCCCTGTCGAAATTCAACCCGGAGCACCGATTTCACTCCGCGATATTCGCGACGCCACCATCAACAGTCGCCTCTCGGTCGATCCCAACGAATCGATTCTCGCACGTTGGGGCCTCGAGCCCGAAGTCGGCGGTTGCAACTAACTCGATCGCATTCACATTGCGCGATTGAGCAGGTGGCCGGTCTTCTTTTCTTTGGTTTTCAGAACCTGACTCAGTTCTGTTTCTGGAATACGGCGAACGACTTTGCCGTTTCGATCTTCAATATATACAGCCGGTACGCCATCAGACTTAGTCAGCTTCACCGTTAAGCCGTTTTCTTTTACACCAGGTAGGGCCTCGAGAATCTGAATGGCTTCTTGAATTTCAGCTTCGCTTAGGTTGCGGCGCTGCTCATGTCCCTCGGATTGGGCTTGGCCATTTCCTTCTTTGTCGCCGGTCTCATTTGCGGTCGACTCCGTTTTCTCACGTCGCTTAACCTCGAGCTTGTCTCTCGAGCCGGCGATTCCAAAGGGCAGAATG
>JAEUWE010000480.1 GCA_016791465.1 Pseudobdellovibrionaceae bacterium | reverse complement strand
AGAACGAAGGCAGCGACGAGAAAAAATACGACCGGCAAGACGGTGGCTTGAACTTGCAGCTGTTTGAGCTCCTCGGTGACGTAGAGGTGGGAGAGCTGAAGATCGCGTCCATTGACGGTGACGGCGCCGTACTTGTCGAGTTCGTTTTTAAGGCGGCGAACAATGTCGTCGGTGCTGCTCCCGGCGGAGAGCTTGGCTGAGATTTTGTTGAATGCACCCTTCATGTCGAATCGTTGTTCAAGCAAGGTCTGATTGACCCAAAAGACGGCGTAGTGGAGGTCATCGGGCATTGGGCTTCCAGGTGCAATCACGATGATGTGTTCGGGGCTCGTGGCGACGCCGACGATTTTAAGAGGCGTGCGCTTGCCGTTTAAGGTGATATCGATCGTCGCTCCGAGCTCGAGTTGATGGGCATTGAAGAAGCCTTCGCTGACCAGGGCTTCATTGATGCTCGTGGGCAGTGGAAGTTGCCCGCGGATGAGGTGCAGGCGACTGAGCATCGGTTGTTCGCCATCGGGAATTGAGATCACGCGGGCTGAAGCGATATCGGCTTGGTCGGGCAGATTCAGTAGACCGTCGAATTCAAGGTGCGGCTCGATCTGCAGGATGTCGGAATGTTTTTTTAACTCTTCAATCGCGTAGTTTGGAGCGCGTTTGATGGAGACAAAAAGATCGGCGAAGTTTGATTCTGTATAAAACTGACTTTGCGCTGATTTGAGTGAGTCGTAGGTCGAAGTAAATCCCACAAGAACGGCCACGCCAAGTCCAACCACGAGAGCGATGGTGAACACCTGCATCTTCATGGCCTTAAGATCGCGGAACAGCTTTCGAAGCAGGACGCGGCTGATCATCGGTCTACCATCGAAGTTCTTGCGCCCGCATGCGCTTTGAGTTGCTTTCGATTTTGCTGATCCCACCATCGACCAGGTGGATCACGCGATCGGCCATGCCGGCAATGGTGACGTTGTGGGTGATGACGACTGTTGTGGTGCCAAGGGACTCGGATGTTTTTTGAATCGCGTCGAGAACGACGATACCCGTATGGACGTCGAGTGCGCCGGTGGGCTCATCGCAGAAGAGCATCTTCGGTTGTTTGGCGATGGCGCGGGCAATGGCAACGCGCTGTTGCTCTCCGCCGGACATCTGCGAAGGAAAGTGCTCGCCGCGATTGCCAAGGCCAACCATCTCAAGCGCTTTTTGCGGCTCCATTGGGTTCATCGCGACTTCTGTGACAAGTTCGACGTTCTCGCGAGCGGTCAGTCTTGGCAGGAGATTGTACATTTGAAAAATGAAGCCGATGTTCTCGCGGCGAAAGGTCGTGAGATCTTGATCGCTCAGGCTCTCGATGGCTTCGCCTTGAAACGAGAGATGTCCTTCGCTTGGGCGGTCGAGTCCGCCGAGAATATTCAGAAGCGTTGATTTTCCGCTGCCGGAATGGCCAAGAAGAACGATGAATTCGCCTTCAAAAAGATCGAGGTCCACGCCGCGCAGAGCCTGCACTTGGACCTCGCCCATGTCGTAAACTTTCGTCAGCCCCCGGGCTTGCATCAGGGTATTCATAGCCCCCAGCCTAAAGCGTCTGGGGCGGAGGCGCAAGCCGCTGCCGATGGTTAGTTTAAAAGGTTCGATGTGAACTCAACGCTCACATCTTTCTTGTCGATTCCGCCCATGATGTAGAGAGGAACGGAAAATACCTTTGTCGGTACCGCAACACAGAGGGCCGTTGCGGAACGGCTATCGATCAGTTCGAGAGCTGAGATAACGACTTTCACTTTGCGGTTCGGAAGAACCTCGGTGTGCGAAGAGAGAACGACGTCGTTGAGGCAGCCTGAGAGTTTGAAGCCAATCGTTGCGGTGCCCATGGGCTCGAAGATCGCGCCAGAAGGACCGTTTGGAAAGAGCATGCTGGTGCCGATCAGTTCGCCTGCGATGGGGCGAAGTTCAGTCACCGTTTTTTCAATCTGGACCGACGGTGTTTGGGCGTGAGCCGTCATTGTAAAGAGAAGGCCAGTGAGAGCGAGAGCGAGGGTTTTCATTTGAACATCCTTTGTTATTTTGCGCCTGTTTAATTTTTCTTAACGCGAAACCTTGCGAACGCCTGCGGTCTATCGCGTGAGCGAAGAGCGCTTCAAGAGAAATAAATGAAGGTCGACAAAAAACTACTATGGAATGATGGATGGATGCGTCGGGCTGGTGCCACCAAGGGGATAAGTCTCGCTCTGGAACTGACTTGTTCTCAAAACGGCACCGAGAAATTATATTTTGATAACTTCAATGCTCTTGCTTTTTTCGCGGGGCAGATCTTTTGGGAGACATTTTGTTATCTCCGTCACGAGTGCATTCAGAATCGGAATTTTGTACTGCGCTCGTCTGTGGACGAGGCTCACTTCGCGACTGGGTACAGGCTTGGCGAAAGGCTTAAGCTTGGCTTTGCTCTGTCGTTGGAGCGATGTCGTCGCAAGCTGCGGGAGCAACGTGTAGCCATGGCCCTGTTCGACGAGATTGATGACAGTCTCAAGGCTTCCGCTCTCAAAACGAACATTCGGAAAAATTCCAGGTTTTCCTTTGAGTGAACAAATGCGAACGATTTGATTTCGCAGGCAGTGGCCCTCGGTGAGGAGCCAAATATCTTTCGCATCGAGTTTGTCTTCTTTGACTTGCTCGAGCTTGGCGAGTTCGTGATGCGGATTCACGTAGAGAAAAAAGGGCTCATAGTAAAGTGGACGCTCGATGAGATGTTCGCCGGGAAGTGGAGTTGCAAGAATGCCGGCGTCGATTCGATCGTTCTCGAGAGCATCGAGAATGTTCTCGGTGGTCATTTCGGTCAGCGACAGTTCGACCTCGGGGTAGCGTTTGGCGAAGGCGCCTAAGAACAGCGGCAGCAGGTAGGGTGCAATGGTTGGAATGAGTGCGAGACGAAATTCGCCGATGGGCTCAAGCTTTCGGTTTTTAGAGAGATAGTCGAGTTTTCCTGCCTCGCGAAGCACGGCCTTGGCCTGTTCGATAATCACGAGGCCTTCGCTTGTTGGCAAAATGGGCTGCTTGCTGCGATCGAAGAGCACGATCCCGTACTCCTCCTCAAGCTTATGGAGCTGCATGCTGAGTGTCGGTTGTGAGATATGACACGCCTGGGCGGCCTTGCCAAAGTGGCGGTGGCGGTCGACAGCGACAAGGTATTCGAGCTGAGTGAGGGTGGCCATACCGATAGTTTAAATCTATCGATTCATAAAAACAATCGATTTTCATTTTGATGAAGGAAGGACGATATTGAGTTCATAAGGAGACCCATAAAATGACAACACTCATTAATAGCAAGATCCCAGACTTTAAAGTTCAGGCCTACATCAAAGGCGATTTCAAAACGGTGACTCAGAATGATCTGAAGGGAAAATGGTCCATTTTCTTCTTCTATCCCGCTGACTTCACATTTGTTTGCCCAACCGAACTTGGCGATATGGCCGATAAATACGAGGCGTTCCAAAAGATGGGCGTCGAGGTTTATTCAGTGAGCACGGACACACACTTCGTGCACAAGGCATGGCACGATGCTTCGGACACCATCAAGAAGATCAAGTATCCGATGCTCGCGGATCCGACTGGATTTTTGAGCCGTGCGTTTGGCGTGCATATCGAAGAAGAAGGTCTCGCCTATCGCGGAACTTTCGTGATCGATCCAGAAGGTAAGATTAAACTTGCTGAGATTCACGACAATGGAATCGGCCGAAATGCCGATGAGCTTCTTCGCAAGGTGCAGGCGGCGCAGTTTGTGGCTTCGCACCCAGGCGAAGTGTGCCCGGCGAAATGGCAGCCAGGCGGAAAGACATTGAAGCCCGGTCTTGATCTCGTTGGTAAAATCTAGGCCCGGTGTCTTTGTGGAGCGCAGTTACTGCGCTCCCGTACTTTAAGGAAGGGGAGGATGCGATGCTCGACGCTGCAATCATCGATCAGTTAAAAGAAGTGTTTTCGAAATTAGAGAAGCCGGTGGTGTTGCGGGTTCATCAGTCTCCTCATCCTGATCAAATTGAATTGAATGATCTGCTTAAGGGCCTGACCAAGGCTTCAGAGCTTATTCGAGTGGAGCCGTCCGACGTGCTCTCTGAAGCTCCTCGCTTTGAATTGGTCACTGATGGCGTTCCCAATGGAGTTTCATTTCGCGGCGTCCCTGGGGGGCATGAATTTTCAAGTTTGGTTCTGTCGATTCTTTATAGTGACGGCAAAGGTAAGCAGCCCGATGCGGGGATTGTTGCGCGCATTCGTGGGTTGAAAGGTCCGATTCGACTCAAGACCTATATTTCGCTTACGTGTGAGAATTGTCCTGAGGTTGTTCAGGCGCTCAACCTGATGGCGATTCTTCATGATGATTTTGAACATGAGATGGTCGACGGTGGTGTCGCGCAAGATGAGGTCGAGGCCCTTGGTATTCAGGGCGTACCGTCGGTCGTTTCGGATGGAAAGCTCTTGCATTCAGGAAAAATTCAGCTCGTTGATCTTTTAGGCAAACTTGAGCAGGCGTTTGGCAAAGAGGCGAGTCAGAAAAAGTCCGAGAGCCTTGGTCTGTTTGATGTCGTGGTGATTGGTGGTGGACCTGCGGGCTCGACCGCTGCGATTTACAGCGTGCGCAAGGGTCTTAAGACTGCGATGGTGGCTGAGCGTTTTGGCGGACAGCTACAAGAGACCAAAGGAATTGAGAACATGATTTCAGTTCCCTATACTGAGGGCGTGAAGCTTGCGGCGCAGCTCAATGAGCATGTGACAAGTTACCCTGTGAGTTTATTTGAACACCGGCGTGTGAACACGATTACGGGCGACAAAGTGAAGCGGATCCAGCTTGAAAGCGGAGAGTATCTTGATACGGCGGCGGTGATCATCGCGACTGGAGCAAAGTGGCGTGAACTTGGTATTCCG
>JAEUWE010000476.1 GCA_016791465.1 Pseudobdellovibrionaceae bacterium | reverse complement strand
TTGCCGTGAGTGTTCGGTTTTGAGTTGAGCCAAAGCCGTTTGAACGGCCGCGATTTGATTGGCGAGATTTTGTTCGCGGTTCTCGAGTTGGAAAAGCGGAGCATAGCGACGATAGCGCTCGAGTCTTAGGCGCTGTTCTGTCATCGATTCTTCTGCTGTTGTCAGCCTTTCTTGGCGGACAGTCAGAGCACTCAGCTGTCTTTGCAGTTCATCGCGGTGCTCGGCCTGGAGCAATCGTCGGCGATATTGTTCAGCGGATGCCTGTGCCTCTTGAAGGCGCGGGCGAAGTGCTTCGATGACGGCACGAATGTTGACAAGTGCAGTTTCAAGCTCTGAGCGATTTGCAATGCCTAGGGCTTCGAGGCGGGCGGCTTCGTCGCTCGCCTGTTGGTGCCACTCGGTTTCAAGAGACTTGGCTTTGCTTGCAATCCAGTTTTGAAAGCGCCCAAAGCGATCGGTCTGAAAAAGGCGCTCGAGGATCGCCTGACGTTCAGTGCTCGTGCTCGAAAGAAACTCACGGAATCGACCTTGGGGCAGAATGACGATCTGTCGGAACTGCTTTTCATTCATGCCAAGGAGCTCTTCGACTTTGAGATCGACGTCTTTTGTGCTCCCCGCTAAGGGGCGCCAGAGTTCACCACCTTCGGATCGCAGCTCTTCGATTGAGCCCAGCCACCTTTCGAGCGTGGCGGCGCCTTTGAGTTCAGTCGTGCCTTCGCCGCGCTTTTTGGGAACCTCTTGTGTTGGGATCCGCTTGATACGATAGGCCGCTGTGCCGATCGTGAAAATCAACTCCACTTCAGTCTGGCAGTCTGCATTGGCGGCGTCACTGCGAAGGGCTCGCAAATCTTTTTCGCGTTCGGGCGTTGAGGGACGTCCGAAGAGCGCAAAACAAAGACCGTCGAGAATCGAGGTTTTTCCAGCTCCCGTTCGCCCATGCAAGAGGAAGAGTCCGCCATCAAAGACGCGATCAAATGAAATTGTGATCGAGTTTGCAAAGGGACCGAAGGCTTGGAGGCGAAGATGGAGCGGTTTCACGGCACGCGCTCCTTTTCTTTATTCAAAAACTGGGAAAGTTCACCGATGAGCCATTCTCTTTCCTCATCGCTGCAGCCATCGACTGTCGCCTCTTTTAAAAAGTCGCCGATGACTTCATGGTCGGCGCGTTCTTCGCGGCGGGCGCGAAGTGTGCGAGGTTGGTCTGTCTCCGGGGTGGGCAGCTCGGTGGGGCGCCTTCCGACATGGAGGAGATGTGGGAATACGGTGGCAAGTCGTCGAAAAGCTTCAAAGGGAAGAATGGAGTCAGTGAGTTCAGCGATCACGTAGTCATTGAGTGGCGGAGTTTTCAAAAGGTCAGTGAAAGAGCCACTCAGCACGCGGAGCGAGCGTTCTGTCTCAAATGCAGCGAACTCAATTCGATCCGATTCGCGCTCGCGATGCAGCTCGATGGTGACGTAGCCTTTTTCAGAGCCAGCCTCACTTGCTGAATAAGGAAAAAGCGAGCCGGAGTAGCGAATGCGATCGCTTGTGACGCGCTGTGGGCGATGCAGGTGCCCGAGAGCGACATAGTCGAAATCGTGAAGTCGTTCTGCGGAAACGAGTTCTGATCCACCGATTGAGAGAGGGCGTTCTGATTCGCTGGCCTGGCCGCCGGCAACAAACGCATGAAGCAAGAGCACCGTGCGACGACCGGCTGTACGATCGGCCGCCAGCTGTGGCTTGAGAGACTCAAGAATGGCGGCGAGTGCTGCATCATGGCTGGTGAGGGTTTGCTTGAAGTGAAACCCCCATTCGGCAGGTTCAAGATAAGGAACGCCATAAATCGCGGCGCTGGAAGAGCCCGATGTGATCAACAGCGGTTCATACACTGACTCCGGCGAGCTGAAGACGCGAAGGCCTGATTTTTTGAGTAGCGTCGCATTGGCGCCGACGCGTGTCGCAGAGTCGTGATTCCCCGGAATCATGGCCACTGAGATGCCGCGTTTTCCGATGGCCTCGTCGAGAAATCGGTCGAGGCGTCGGACCGCGTCTTCCGGCGGAATCGAGCGATCGAAGACGTCGCCGGCCAGCAAGAGGGTGTCTGGTCTTTGGCCGTTTGCGATTTGAATGTCGATATCGGCCAAGAGACGCGCGAGCACCGCCTCTTGATCGTCAATCAGAGGCTTCATATAGATCGACTTTCCCAGATGCCAATCCGAGGTATGTAAAAGGCGAATGGGCCGATCGGTGGATGGTTTATTGGTCGATTTGTTCACAGAGTTTTCTTATCAGATTTGACGAACCTATGGGAACTTGGTCCTATCATAACGTGACTATTCCCGTCGTCTATTCTCAGCAAATGGTAGCCGAAAGCGGCCACAGCGTTTCACCCTCAGCGTCAAAGCCAGCGAAAGTGGCAGAAGCACTCCGCCAGCGCGACTTCCCAGTTGATTTCTTTCCTCCCGATCCGGCCACGCGAGAGGATTTTCTTAGGGTTCATGACCCGCAATTCGTCAATGGCGTTTTTGACGGCCGTGTGGACAATGGCTTTGGCAATCGCTCAATGGAGGTTGCGCGTTCGCTTCCGTACACGAGTGGATCGATGATCACGGCTGCAAAGCTTGCGCTTTCAAGGCGCAAGTCGCGACCAGTCGTCGCCGCACTCTGTTCCGGCTTTCATCATGCGACCTGGAATGAAGCCGAGGGCTTTTGCACTTTCAACGGACTGATGGTGGCAGCGGCGCACTTGCTCCATCAGCGGGAAGTGACGCGGATCGCGATTATTGATGCCGACTATCACTATGGGAATGGCACTGACGACATTCTCGATCGGACGGGGCTTCGGGCGAATGTCTTTCACTTTTCGTTTGGGAAAGAATTTAAACGCCCCGACCAAGCCGGCGACTATTTGAATCGAATGCGAGCGCTGGAACCTGAGCTTGCACGCTTTGAGCCGCAGGTGATTCTGTATCAAGCGGGTGCTGATCCACATATCGAGGATCCACTCGGTGGATGTTTGACGACAGAGCAAATGGCAATGCGAGACGAATTGATGTTCGGCATGGCGGTTCGGAATCACTGGCCATTGGTGTTTAATCTCGCTGGCGGTTATCAAAAAGATGCTGATGGCGGCATCAGCCAGGTGGTCCAGCTGCACCTTAATACGTTTTCGGCGGC
This sequence comes from Pseudobdellovibrionaceae bacterium, assembly GCA_016791465.1. GTDB lineage: Bacteria > Bdellovibrionota > Bdellovibrionia > Bdellovibrionales > JAMPXM01. Next base: position 3,156 of record JAEUWE010000476.1, on the reverse strand, counting down.
GCTTCGCATTATTATGGCTGATTCCTCAGCGCCCCAGGGTTAATCTTGAGACCATGTTGACGTTATCGTTGCACCCCGTTGAGAACCGCTCACCTCGCCATGACGTGGAGTTTCAATACCGCCGTTTGGCTTCGGATCGTCTGTCGCTGACTTTTACTTTGAGGGGCGGAGAAAACGTCGCGCTCGGTTCGATCAGCTCGCCGCTCGTACGTCGTGATGAACTCTGGAAGCAAACTTGTTTTGAATGCTTCATGGCCAATGCCGCTGATCGCGGTGCGAGCGCGCGCTACTTTGAATGGAATCTTGCGCCGTCCGGCGATTGGCAGGCGTATGGATTCACTGGTTATCGTCAGGGTCGCTCTGAGGTCTCGCTTGAAGCCCCACGCTTTACGCGCAAGCAGGACGGTGAGACTTTCATTTTCGAATTTCAATTGTCGATTCCAATAGAACTTCAGAGCAAAGGTTTTGAAATCGGTGTTTCTGCTGTCGTTCAGGAGTTGGCAGAGGAAGCGCCTTTTTACTGGGCCTTTGCGCATCGGGCAGAGAAGCCGGACTTTCACAATCGTGAGGCGATGCTCGTGATCGTGCCCGACGTTAAAGATGGAGAATAAAATGCAACTCGGGATCGATCGTTTTTTTTCAGATCGTGCATTCAGAACACCGGCGCAGGGACGACGAGTGGCGCTTCTCGCGCATCCTGCATCGATGAGTTATTTCGGTGGATCAATCGGCGGCGCTTGGATGCATAGTATGGATGCACTTTTGAAGTTCGCCAAAGACTCAGGCGAATTCAAAGTGACGGCGGCGTTCGGGCCGCAGCATGGGATGCGCGGCGAGAAGCAGGACAATATGCAAGAAACCGCGGACTACGTCGATCCCGAGTGGGGTGTTCCGGTTTTTTCTCTGTACGGTGAAGTTCGTCGGCCAACGCTGGCGATGCTGGAAACCTTTGATGTGATACTTGTGGACCTTCAGGATGTCGGTACGCGCATTTACACATTCTTGACGACGCTTCTCTACGTTCTCGAAGCGGCAAGCCAGGCCGGCAAGACCGTCATCGTTTTGGATCGACCCAATCCGGCGGGGCGTCCCGTTGAGGGATCGTTGCTTGATAAAGGTTGGGTGAGTTTCGTTGGTGCAGCCGAGGGATTGCCGATGCGGCACGGGCTGACACTAGGGGAAGCGGCGCTCTGGTTTAAAGCGCGCCTTAAAATCAACGTCGATCTGCATGTGGTTCCAATGGCTGGCTATGACCCGGATTGTGCACCGGGGTATGGTTGGCCTGAGGGTGAGCTCTCATGGGTGAACCCGTCGCCGAACGCGGCGACGCTTTCGATGGCGCGTGCGTTTCCGGGAACAGTCCTGATTGAAGGTTGCAATCTTTCCGAGGGACGCGGGACGACGCGTCCTCTTGAGACTCTCGGTGGTCCGCAGCTCGACATGACGCGGATTTTGAACCGCATGCATGCACTTGCCCCGGAATGGATGCAGGGCTGTTTGTTGCGGCCGACTTGGTTTTTACCGACCTTTCAAAAACATGCCGGGGTGATTATACCGGGGTTTCAAATTCACGTCGATTCCAAGCACTATAATCATCAGGCGTTTAAGCCGTATCGCCTCGTGAGTCTTTGGCTAAAGGCGATTCGACTTGAAGTTCCTGACTACTCAATTTGGCGCGATTTTCACTATGAGTATGAGCAGAGCCGCCTGGCTATTGATCTCATCAACGGTGGGCCATGTTTGAGGGAGTGGGTCGATGATCGCGGGGCAGTGCCGGCTGATTTCGACAATCGTCTGCGTCGCGATGAGGCGGCGTGGCTCAGTGATAGCCGTGAGTTTTGGCTCTATGGGTCGCCCAAGCAATTGATCCGATAATCAGCGTTCCGCCGATCAGTTGCTCGAGCCGCATGCTTTCGCCAAGCAGTAAGAAAGCAAAGAGCGCTGCTGCTGGCGACTCCAGCAAGAACAGCAGCGAGGCCAGGCTGGGCGCAATAACTTTCTGTGCCCTCACTTGCAACGCAAAGGCAATGAGCGTTGAGCCCAGAGTCAGACTCATAATTCCAGCGAGTGGCTTCCAGCTCTCGTGCTCGAGAACGGCCGAAGGTAAAAAGACGCCATCTTCGAGACCAAAAATCGGAAGTGCGAGAATCAGAGCGGGAATACCAGCCCAAAGACTCTGCATCGTGTTGAATGCGAAGCTGTCGAGACTCGGTCCCATTTTTTCCGTAACGTTGTCGACCGATAGAATATGAGCCGATGCGGCTATAGCGCAGAGGATAGTGAGCACGTCGCCGCGATTCCAGAGCTCTCGATCGGTCAATGCGCTGATCCTTGTTTGGAAACTCAGTAGCCCACACATCAAGGCGACGCCAATCAGAGCCACGATGCCACAGCCAAGAAGAAAACGCGACGGGCTCTTTCCGCCCCGAATGGTCTGGATTGCAGGTACGATCAAGACGTAGAGACAGGTGAGGAAAGCACTCTTGGTCGCTGTCGTATACATCAAGCCCCAGGTTTGAAGAACGAGGGTGAGCGAGATAAAGAAGCCCGGCAACATCGAAAGTCGAGTCAGTCGGGCGAAGTTGTGATGAAGGGCACGATGAAATACAATTGATCCAATGATGCCCGCAACGACAAATCTCCAACCGGTAATGGCCAATGGCCCCGCTGCCTCGAGCGACCAGGTGGCTGCAATAAAGCCAAACCCCCACAGGACTCCCGCGAGGATAAGTTCGGTTACGGCACGAGTTTCAGCAGATCGAGACGGCATAAGTGGTCATGGCTATCTCGAACCTCGGCATTCGGCAAGAGAAGAGGGATCGAGATGAGGGATAGTCTGAATCCTCTGACATCAAAGGGACGAATCAGTTACGGCCCGTTTGTGGGGTCGCTTGCGCTGATTGGGGTTTTTAATCTCTTGGTATTCGGCATGGTCCGATCTCAGCTTTTGCCGCTTCGCCAGGCTGGCGATCGCGATCGCCTGATTGTTGTCTATGGTGTTTGGCTGGTGCTATCCGTGCTCGGTTACGCGATGGCGGTCAATACGATGACGAAGCGCTGGGCGACGGTTTGGGAAGAGGACGACTGTCCCGGTTGGCTGCGCAGCATTCTTCGACTGGCGATGGTGTCGCCGATCATGAGTTGGGTTGCGTTGGG
>JAEUWE010000450.1 GCA_016791465.1 Pseudobdellovibrionaceae bacterium | reverse complement strand
CGCAGAGAAATTCACCGAAAACAGATCTCGAGCCCGGGCGTGACTTTAACACTCAATCAGGGGAACTCTCTCCCCATGCGAGGTCGAACCATGTTTCTCTTAAGACTCTTCACCGCCACGTTGGCGGTAACCGCGATCGCGACAACAGCCTATGCCACCGGTGCCGTCAGTGGCGGTGGCGGCGGAACACTCCCAGCACGTCCCGTTGGCGTTCACCGAATCGAGCAGATCGTTCGCGACTCCATGCCCGAGCTTCGGCTTTACTTCCGCAGTCGCTTACAGCACAAAGATCCGACATATGCCGATTCCGGAGAGCAGAAAGTCTTCTTTGGCAAAGAGACAATCGCCGATGTGCTTGAACGCACAGGTATCGAAGTTCGAAACGATAGGCCTTGCTACGATGCCTTTCAGAATGAAGTCGACGCCAGCATCTATGCGAATCATCCAGACGATATTTGCCTCAGCGCCTTTCGTATTGCGCCAAAGCTCATCGAAGAGCGTGCGCGCGTAGAGACGCTGGCCCTTATCGTTCACGAGCTCTCACATAAACTTGGAACTGATGAAAAAGAGGCCACCGATCTGCAGAGCCTGGCCGCGATCCAGCTCAATAATCTGAACGACATTCCGGTCGACTTTCGATTTTTCATAAGAGATGCCAGCGACCAGGCATCTCAACTCGAAGGCGCAATCGAGAAAGCGATCAAACAACTCAAACAGACGCAACCAGCAACCAGCGACACCGTCGATAAGCTCTTAAGCGACGTGGTGGAGTCGCAGCGTGCACTCTATAAGGCCCTTCACTTTAGCGCCGCCTATTCCTTCTACGATCATCGTGAACAGGGCTACGACGACATGATGGAAGATCGCCTCAACCTTGCGATTATCTATCTTCGCTCGATCTATGACAAAGAGGCCCAAGCGGAATGGACACAGAAGTACGAAGAGGTTTTTGGTCAAGGCAAGGCCATCACCTATGGCGACTATGTCGCTCAGCACGCTTCTTACCGCCAAGATCGAAATGAATTTCAGACTGCGATCCTCTATCGAATGGACTCTGTCGAGGCGGCGATCAATGAACTGACTGAACTGGCCGAGTACTATGACAAGATCGGTCAGTTCCTCTTCCAGTTTAGTTGGGACCACGCGCTTTTCACCCACCCCGCCTACGCAAAGCCGCGGACAGTGAACCCGTTTGCGAGCTTCGCCGGACGAGCCTATAAACTCGTGAACACGGTTTGCACGGCGAGTAACGGCCAAGGCAACAGTCGCAACGAGCCATCAGAAATCGAGTTTACAGCCAATAGCTTGGGAAAACCTGAGCTCGTTCTCTACACTCGTCGAAAGCCCGGAATGACCATGAGTGATACGCTTGAAGACAACGGCTATGGCAATTGGCCTGCTGGCAGCGTGCAGTCTCTCTCGTTCGAAGGCGATATCAACGCACCGACCGCAGCTGAGAGCTTTCAAGAATATGGCCGCCGCTGGGGCGAGCGCTGGATTCAAAACCGCATGCGCGTTGAGCGCCAGAACGGCAGACTCTTCTGGGTCCGCACGCAGATGTCGCGAGAGAAGAGCCATCGCGGTATCACCGAATACTCGTCGCGCTGCGAAGCCGAGCTTCAGTAGTCGCTTGTCCGAACACCGCCTGACACTTCACAGCTTCCGGCGCCGGAAGCTGTATCGCATCAACGATGCGCTTTGGGAGATGCGTGAATCGCGTGACAATCAGGACGAAATCACGCTTTTATTGAACTATGAAACACATCATCGTTGGAACCGATCGCACTGGCTCAAACTCACGAAAAGTC
>JAEUWE010000432.1 GCA_016791465.1 Pseudobdellovibrionaceae bacterium | reverse complement strand
GATTCTTTTTATCTGCTGAATTTTTCTCGGGCGGCATCTGAATGGGCAGCGGCAAGAACGCGGTGAGCTTATTCCAAAGCGCATTAACTTCGATCCAATCCGAGGATCGAGTCGTTTCGGCTTTCAGCTTCGTCGTGTGGCGGTTTCCATAACGAGTTGTTTCAATCGTCGCCACCTGCGACTTTCCGTCAGGGGCGTCTTCAAGAGTCATCTCTGCGCCCAAAAGTCCGGATGTTGGATTGTTCGTGATCCACTGCTTGAACTCAGCAAAGGTCTTTTCCGCAGTCGATTTTGACTGCAGCATTTTCTCGAGGTCTTCGCCGCGAACAACGAGGAACTGGAGGAAGTCTTTGTCATAACGTCCCGACAAAGCGCGAACCAAGCTCTCATACTTTTGAATACTCAGAACAAAGTCTTTCAGTTCTGACTCTTTGGTGCCGTCCTTGAGACCCTTGATTTCGATATTCGCCATTGAGTTATCAACCAAATACTCAGTCAACGCTCGCTCATCTTTGATATAGCGCTCAGAGTTGCCCTTTTTGATTCGGTACAGTGGCGGCTGCGCGATGTAAATATATCCGCGTTCGATAACTTCAGGCATCTGACGATAGAAGAACGTTAGAATCAAAGTTCGGATGTGCGAACCGTCGACGTCGGCGTCGGTCATGATAACGATTTTGTGATAACGAATTTTATCAGCCGACACATTGTCTTTACCGATTCCGGTACCAAGAGCGGCGACCAACATTCTGATCTCTTCGTTTGAGATCATTTTGTCGAATCGTGCTTTCTCAACGTTCAAAATTTTACCCTTGAGAGGTAACACGGCCTGCGTTCGACGATCGCGAGCCTGCTTGGCAGAACCACCCGCCGAGTCACCCTCGACAAGATAGAGCTCACAAAGCGATGGGTCACGCTCTTGGCAATCGGCCATTTTCCCAGGAAGCGAGTTTCCTTCCAGAGCAGTTTTGCGCCGAGTGAGTTCGCGGGCCTTGCGAGCCGCAATTCGCGCACGTGCACTCTCCACACATTTTCCGATGATCATTTTCGACGCGGTTGGATTGCGATCAAACCAGTCGGCAAATTTGTCGTTGCAAAGCGATTCGACGATGCCTTTGACTTCGGTATTGCCGAGCTTTGTCTTTGTCTGACCCTCAAACTGCGGTTCACGTACTTTTACAGAAACAACAGCGGCAAGCCCCTCGCGAATATCGTCGCCCTCAAGCGTCTCTTTTAGATCTTTCAAAAGATTTTTCTGCTGGGCATAGGCATTGGCAGAACGTGTGAGAGCGCCACGGAAGCCAATTAAGTGCGTTCCACCCTCAATCGTGTTGATGTTGTTGCAATAGGAGTAAATCGACTCCGTATAAGAGTCGTTCCACTGCAATGCGATTTCAATTTCGACGTTATCTTTTACACCTTTGAAATGAATCACTTCTGGATGCAGCGACTTCTTTGACTCATTGAGGAATGTAATAAACTCCTGTAGTCCCGTCGCATATTGGAAGTCTTGTTTTTTTCCATTGCGCTCATCGAGCAACGAGATATGCAGGCCCGCATTCAAAAACGCAAGTTCACGAAAACGATTCGCCAGCGTGTTGAAGTTGTAGGTCAACCCACCAGAACCTTCTTCGCCTTTGAAGATTGTCAGATCTGGTTTGAAGGTCGTCTTCGTGCCAGTCTTGTCTGCGGCTCCAATTTTCTCGACGGTTCCTTGCGGCTTTCCGCGTTCAAAATTTTGGCGCCACAAAAAGCCGTCTCGTTTTACCTCGACATGGCAGCGTTCTGACAAAGCGTTAACAACAGAAGCACCAACGCCATGGAGACCACCAGAAACTTTATAGGAGCTGCCATCAAATTTTCCTCCGGCATGAAGAACGGTCATGACAACTTCAAGTGCTGACTTTCCGTTCTTGTGAGTCGCCACTGGAATCCCACGACCATCGTCTTCAACGGTAATGGATTCGTCAGCATGGATG
>JAEUWE010000397.1 GCA_016791465.1 Pseudobdellovibrionaceae bacterium | reverse complement strand
TGCCGTCGATATCGTAGTCGACAAGCCGACCAGTGATTCGGACTTCGTCGCCCTTTTCAATTCCATCGAGAGCGGCACGAATGGTGTCGTCTTTCGCCAGAACGTGATTGTTAGAAAGTTCTCGGTAGTCGACCCGGCCGGCGATCGAAGCCGGCGCCTGTGCGTAGCAGGTCCAGTCGCCGCTTCGAAAGGACATGTCCTCGTATAGTCCTTCACTGAGAAGGCGCCCCCAGATGATGCAAAAGTCTCGGGAGTTGAGATAGTCGCCTGTGCGTTCATGCATGCTGTCCCAGACGGATTCTGAGCGGTGCTGTGAAACGATCAGGCCTTCGAGTTCATAGCGCGCACGTGGGTAGAGTGTATAGACTTTGCCGCCAAAGCGCAGGTACTCGGGCTGAGCGTTCGCGGGCAGCAGTTCTTGTCGCGGGGCCTCGACGTTTGGGTTTTTGAGAGAGCCGTAACCAGGCAGGCGACGTTCGCCACAGTGACCAAGAAAGAAAAGTCCCGCGCCGATAAGAAGCCCCATCAGCGCGCGTTTCACGGTCTTTGGATTGGTTAGCGTCGTGTGCTGGCCGTCGATGTGCGTTTTCCTTTTCCGCCCGCTCCCGATGATGCGCCTGTTTTGCGAGTCGGTTTGCGTGACGATGGATGCGAAGAGCTCTGGCCTTTACGGCGTGACGATTCGTCGCGGGCCTTGGCCTTCAGCGATTTTCGCCCACCGTGCTTTCCGGATTCGCGCTTCAGCGCGCGGCTGCCGCCCAAGAGACGTTCGGTGTCGCGTTGGAAGATCTTTTCGATTTCCTCAGGTCCCAAGAGCACCCATTCGCCGCGAGCGAGGCCACCCATTTTGAGTTTACCGATCGCAATCCTTTGGAGCTTCATCACGTCGAAGCCTATTTTTTCGAACATCTGGCGGATCTGACGGTTTTTTCCTTCGCCGATCACGATCTTGTACCAGTCGTATTTGTCAGAGTTGGTGCCGCGCAGCTTTTCAATCTCTCGAGCAGCGACGCGGCCGCCGACGATGGTGACGCCCATGCGGAGCTTACGAATCTGCTCCTCGGTCGGCTGTCCACTGACCTTGACGAGGTAGGTTTTCAGGACTTCGTGTTTCGGGTGCGTCACCCGTTGTGCAAAGTCGCCGTCGTTGGTCATGAGCAGCAGACCTTCGCTGTCGTAGTCGAGACGGCCAACAGGGAAGACTCGCATTTCAAAACGCTGAAAGTACTCGGCGATGCATGGGCGACCTTCGGGGTCCTCCATCGTCGTCATCACACCCTTTGGCTTGTTGAAAAGCATGTAGACTTTGCGGGTCTCCATGCGAACGGGTTTTCCGTCGACCATCACGCGGTCGTTTTTCACGTCGACGCGTGCGCCGAGTTCGTAAACTTTTTTGCCGTTGATTTGAACAGCGCCTGAAGCGATGAGGTCGTCAGCGCCACGGCGGCTGGCGACGCCGCACTCTGCGAGATACTTGTTGAGGCGTATTTCGGTTACAGAGTCGGACGAGGTGCCGGTTTTGTTTGATTTAAAGGGCTTAGTGTTTCGCATCGTTCTGACTCCTGAAGTTCCACAAGATCGGGACCGAGGGCAAGTTCACCCATCTGGTCCTCCTCAAAACCCACTGAATCAACGAATTCCGCTCCGGCGGGTAAGTTGAGACCGAGGTGAGAACCCGGAATTGAACCGATGCCCGGTTTTTTTGCAAGCTCGGTTTGCGAAATGCCTGCTCCGACCGTCATTTCTCTACGCCGTTCCGACTGTGTCTGACCGCTCAGGTGCGACAATTTCAGTGCGCGCTCGAGATTTTCGAGCAGGAGGCGAAGGAGACGGTCGTCGACAAAGACCTGTTCGAAAGCCAGGCGACCGCGTTCCATTGCGGCCTCCGCAAAGCGTGGAGCCTCGGGATGCTTCTGAGCCAGCAAATCTGAAGCTTTTTCGAGGAGTCCGGTCAGTTCCACATAGAGTGGGTCCGACTCTTTGCGGACGAAGAACTGCTCAATTCGCTTGATTGGGTAGAACAGAATCGCGGTCTTATGAATGTCGCAGCCATCGAGCGAGAGCGTTTTTTGGAAGGTAAAGCCGCGAACGACGTTGCCGGAAGCGCCGTTGGGGCTTTCGCGAAAGCGCGCGATCGTATGGGGTGCGATCTCGATCTGGTTGACGCGGGTGGGGTCCAATCGCAAATCGGGGCCGTAGTGTAAAGCCATATCATCGGCGAGGGGCTCGAGGCGTCCATCGCGAATTGCCAAATGGCGATCAAACACATTGACGGCAACTGTACGGTCAATCGAAAGGCGTACGACAATGATGCGTTCTTCGCGATCTTTGAGAATGCGAACCTGATCGGTTGGGCCATGATTCTGCTGAAGCCAGTCTTCGACAACTCGTTCGAGAGTTCGGAAGCTCTCGGCTTTGAGTACCTGTAGTCCATAGGCTGACTCAAACGGCGCCATTGGCAGCGGTTCATTGTGCTGATTTGAAAAGTGCTGCAAGCAGGCCGATACCTCGGAAAACAGCGAGAGCTTGTTCTCATTCCAATGGGCATGAGTCAGCGAGCGGCGAAAAAAGCGTTCCAGCACGTTTGAGGTTAGAGCTTCGCCCGGTTCGCAGAGGTTTTTTAAAAAATGGTAGAACGCGAGCCGAGCGGCTTCGGGTTCTCCAACCGACTGCATAACCGGAGACTTCAGATCGGGCTTAAGAGCCGGCTGAAGAAGGGTGAGCAAATGACCTGCAAGTGCGGTTACCGTTGCCATTGCGTTCCACGATAGGAAGGTTTGAATTTTGAGTCCAGTGAATTTAGGCTCTAAGTGTCATTGTTCGCTTATGCCTGAAGGAGGCCACTATGAATCGGGAACTTGATCCTCAACTCTTCGGGTCGTCGACCAGTGGAGCCGCGGGTTCTGCTTCGGGCGGCAGCAACATGGGTTATAGCGCGTCGTCCCGCTATGAAGTGCGTGGCGCTCAGCCTGAGCCGAGAACAGAGCCTGGAAAGCCTGTGCCGTTCCCGGCCCTTGATATCAAGGTTCTTGAGGCCCAGGTGACACAGATGAAGGCCGTTATGCAGCAGTTCGACCGACGTTTGGATCAGCTCGGAGCAAAGGTGGGGGAGCTCGCCCGCGACAATCAGGGGCGACTCGATAAGTACGGTCAGCAGCTCGTGCGTCTTGAAGACGGACTTGCTCGCTTAACTCGAGATTCGGCCGATCGCTTTGCATCGGTTGTCGCGAGAGTGAATGAGCGCAAGGTTCAGGATTCGAAAGTTCAAGAGATGATGGATCGCCACAATCTCTTGGTCCGAAACTTTGAGAATCGTCTCGAGTCTCTGCAGCGTCTTGCTGGCGACCAAGAGCAAGCGCTACTCAGCGC
>JAEUWE010000376.1 GCA_016791465.1 Pseudobdellovibrionaceae bacterium | reverse complement strand
TTCGGTGACACGTCCGATTCGACGAGCAAAAGGGAGCGCATTGATGACCGCGTCGGCTTTCTCCGATGCGACAGAAAGAAGAAGTCCACCGCTTGTCTGCGGATCGAAGAGCAAGAGGCGCTCGTCGTCGCTGAGCGGTGATCCGACCCACGTGACGCTGTCGTCGACGTACTCGCGATTGGTTCGGTGAGCTTTCGTCAGAAAACCTTGCTTGATCATCTCAAGAGCGCCACTCAGAACTGGAATTTGCGAGAAGTGAAACTCAAGATCGACTTTGCTTGCCCGGCCAAGCTGCATGGCATGTCCAAGAAGGCCAAAACCGGTAAGATCGGTCGCCGCGTGAATAGAAGAAGTCAGTCCCAAAGGCTCGAGCCAATCGATTGCATTGTTGAGCGAGGTCATCGAATCCATCGCTTCCTTGATTTCAAGCTCAGTGACGGCTTCGCGCTTGAGCGCCGCCGTCAGTGTGCCGGTGCCAAGGCCCTTGGTGAGGATCAAGGTGTCGCCTGGTCGTGCACCTTGGTTTGACCAGATTTTCGCAGGATGAACGAGGCCGCTCACGGAGAGACCGAATTTCAACGTGTCGTCGTCAATTGAATGTCCGCCAGAAAGCGTTGCACGTGCTTTTTTGAGCACGTCGCAAGCGCCTTGCATCACTTCAGTGATCACTTCGTTTGAAAGTGTGGCGATAGGAAAGGCCAATATGCCGAGAGCTGTAACCGGACGGCCCCCCATTGCGTAAACGTCGGAAAGGGCGTTGGTCGCGGCAATCGAGCCGAAGAGGCGCGGCGTGTCTACGATCGGCGTGAAGAAATCAAGCGTGCTGACGAGCGCGAGTTCGGGCGTGAGTTGGTGAACGCTCGCATCGTCGAAGTGTCGACCGTCGATCAGGAGCTCTGGGGGAGCTGGGGGGAACTCCACTCCCGCAAGAATTTTACGAAGCTCTTTGGCTGCGACCTTTGCGGCACAGCCTCCTTTTTGAACAGTCTGAGTGAGACGAGTAGACATAGAAGCCTCTTAATTCAGCGCGTTAGTGTTGTCGAGTATTTAGAGTTAATAACTTCGCCGTGACAGGCCTCAGGTCGTCGCGTAAACCCAATCGCAATATCAATCCTTTTCAGTATTTCGTCAGCGACTTTATGAGGAGTCACTATGCGCGATTTCAGTCTTTGTAAGCGCCTCGGAAACGGATTCATGCTCGCCATGACCGTTGCCTTAGGACTTTTTGCCGGACAAGCGGCGTTCGCTTCTGAAGCGAGCCTCGTGATGCCGGATCTCAGTGTTCCGTTCACAATTGGCGGAACCCAACTCACAGGAACCACCATCCTGTACTCTGGCCTCCTGGTCGGCTTCCTTGGGATCGTCTTCGGTCTCATCGAGTTCGGTCGAATCAAGGGTCTGCCAGCGCACAAGTCGATGCTCGAAGTTTCTGACCTCATCTACCAGACCTGCAAAACTTACCTTTTGCAGCAAGGTAAGTTCTTGATGATCCTCGAATTGTTTATCGGCGCCTGCGTCGTGTACTACTTCGGTGTTCTTCAGCACTTCACCGCTGGAAAAGTTGCGCTGATCCTCTTCTGGTCGATCCTCGGTATCTTGGGATCGTTCGCAGTTGCCTGGTTCGGCATCCGTATCAACACATTTGCAAACTCGCGCACAGCCTTCGCGTCGCTTGAGAGCAAGCCTTACCCAGTGATGGACATTCCGCTTCGCGCTGGTATGTCGATCGGTGTTGTTCTGATCTGCGTTGAAATCATCCTGATGCTGACGATCCTCCTCTTCGTTCCTGCGGAGAGTGCTGGCGCGTGCTTTATCGGTTTTGCGATCGGTGAATCGCTCGGCGCTTCGGCGCTGCGTATCGCTGGTGGTATCTTCACAAAGATCGCCGATATCGCGTCGGATTTGATGAAAATCGCCTTCAACATTAAAGAAGACGATGCTCGTAACCCTGGCGTTATCGCTGACTGTACTGGTGACAACGCCGGTGACTCGGTTGGACCAACCGCTGACGGTTTCGAGACCTATGGTGTAACTGGTGTCGCTCTCATTACATTCATCTTGCTTGCCTTCGGCACAACGATGAACCCCGATGGTTCACACTCGGTGGTTCCTGAGCTCACGAATATTCAGCCAACCCTGATTGTATGGCTCTTCGCCATCCGAATCGTGATGATCCTGACGTCGATTGCGTCGTACTGGATCAACGGCGCGATTTCGCGTTCGCTCTTCGCCGACAAAGCGAAGTTCAACTTCGAAATTCCGCTCACAACACTCGTTTGGATCACATCGATCGTATCGATTGTCGTCACTTACATCGTGTCGTACATGATGCTGGGAGATCAGTACGGTTCTCTCTGGTGGCGCCTTTCGACCATCATTTCGTGCGGTACACTCGGCGCTGCTATTATCCCAGAGCTCACGCGTGTCTTTACGTCGGCCCACAGCCGTCACGTTGAAGAGATCGTTGATGCGAGCCGTGAAGGTGGCGCGTCGTTGACCGTTCTCTCAGGTCTCGTTGCCGGTAACTTCTCGGCTTTCTGGAAAGGTTCTGCGATTGCCGTTTTGATGACTGTTGCATATATGACAGCCGATCACGCTGATCTTGTGAACCTCATTCCGATGGCACAGATCCCGAACTTCTCGTCGATCCACGCGGTCTTCGCGTTCGGTCTGTTGGCGTTTGGTTTCTTGGGCATGGGTCCGGTGACAATCGCCGTCGACTCTTACGGTCCGGTCACAGACAACGCACAGTCGGTGTTTGAGCTTTCGTTGATCGAAACGCTTCCTGGAATCAAAGAAGAGATCAAAAAAGATTTCGGCTTCACTCCTGATTTCCACAAAGGCAAAGAGCTTCTCGAAGAGAACGACTCGGCTGGTAACACGTTCAAAGCCACGGCGAAGCCGGTTTTGATCGCAACCGCTGTGATCGGTGCAACAACGATGATCTTCTCGATCATTTTGATGCTCAACCTTCAGCTCTCGCTCCTTGATCCGCAGGTTCTCCTCGGTATCATCATGGGTGGTGCGGTGATCTACTGGTTCACAGGCGCTTCGATGCAGGCGGTAACAACCGGTGCATTCCGCGCGGTGAAGTACATCAAAGACACAATGAAGCTCGATGCGAACAGCAAAGCGGCTTCAAAAGAAGACTCAAACGAAGTCGTTCGTATCTGTACGGTTTATGCCCAGAAAGGTATGTTCAATATCTTCATGGTCATCTTCACGTTCACGCTCGGCTTTGCATTCTTCTCGCCGAAGTTCTTCACAGCTTACCTGATCTCGATCGCGGCGTTTGGTCTGTACCAGGCGCTCTTCATGGCGAACGCGGGTGGTGCGTGGGATAACGCGAAGAAAGTCGTTGAAGTTGAATTGAAAGAAAAAGGTACTCCTTTGCACGCGGCGACTGTTGTCGGCGACACAGTTGGCGACCCCTTCAAAGATACTTCATCGGTTGCTTTGAACCCGATCATCAAGTTCACCACTCTCTTCGGTCTCTTGGCTGTTGAGATGGCGGTTCAGATGAAAGACGTGGCTCCATACATCGCCGTGTTCTTCACAGCGATCGGCCTGTTCTTCGTTTACCGCTCATTCTACGGAATGCGCATCCGTTCAGGCGAAGAGTCGACTGCAACGTCGGCAAAGCCAGTTAAGGCGTAAGCGTCACTGGATTTGGGTCTTCGTCGCAAAGACGGGGACCTGAGACTCAGAAACGAAAGACCCAGGAGCCAATGGCTCTTGGGTTTTTTATTTTGGGTGCGGTCGAGTTTGGGCGCTGCCGTTTGGCCTGATTCAGTCGAACTGGTTACGTCGGTCAGGGACGAAAGCGCATCAAGGTCAAAACCGGCCGTTGATCCTGTCGATCTTCATGGGCGTGCGGCGTAGAATAGAATAATGCCGATCTACGAGTATCGTCCCAAATCCGGTGAGTGTAAGAAGTGCGGCGGCTGTTTTTCTGATCTGCAGAAGATGTCGGATCCAGCGCACGTTGAGTGTCCGACTTGCGGTGTCCCCTGTGAGCGGATGATCTCGGTCCCGATGGCGCCCTCGATTCGCGGTGCTGAATTTAAAGCGGCTGAAAATGCAGAAAAACGAGGACGCTCAGTTGCGGCGGCCAAAGCTGAGCTCAAGAAGAGCAGGGCTTCGGGGCACAATCACAACTGCGCACTCTATGGATGTTACGGCGCTAAGGGCTCCAATAAGGCGCGGTAGTTTCTTTCGTGGGCGATCGGATCGACTTGTTCCAGCGGCGGTGGGTTCCGCGGAGTCTACGAAAACGCCAGCACCACGTGTCGCCATCGCTCAGGCCTCAGCATTTGCGAGCGCGGCGGCACGGCGCCATCGGCCTCAAGCTGATTCAGTGTGTGATAGTCTTTAACGACATTGTAATCACGGCCCCAGGCGATCACGCGCGTGAATGGCCGCGAACTCCAGAAGCCCTTGTTCGTTGAGTCGCGTTTAAATCCGAGAGCGCTGGCGATGCCGCCGGTGACTCCAGAAATAAACCCATGCCACAAAAACTGTTTCGAGAGCTTCAATGTGATGTGGAGGTGGTTTCCTGCATTCACGATGCGATAGATGCGAACACCGTGTTTGCTTGCGAGCTTCGCGATCACCGCGCGCACCACGCGATCGTACTTCAAGAGCGATTTTGGGCCGCGAGCGCGGTCACTTCGGAGCACAAGGTGCATGGCCTCTTTGGTGGCGCGAGGTCGGTACACGCGCGAGGCTCGTGTGGTTCGTTTGCCCGGAGCGAAGACGCGTTCTTTGAGAGGAAATCCATGAAATGTGGTCTGTTTTCGTTTCATAGACCCAGATGCAACTTTGCCAGTGCGACAAAAAGGGGAGCAACCAATCGTCCGCGGGCGCTCACCGATGAAGGTGACGGCTTGCGCAGTCACTGTGTCGAACTTTTTGTCGACGAGGAATCTGTATGCGAAATACATCGGGTGGCGCTGAGTGGTCGTCAAAACTCAATCATATTCGATGGTTGAGTTACCGACCTTTTTGTCTCACCGGGAATTTCTGGAGTGATTTGGCTGGGCTGAGAGATGGACTCTGGCTTGCATTGTCTAGGACGATTCTCAAGTCGACATTGCTCGAAAGGATGACGTATGAAAGTGACCAATCTCTTATTTGTCCTCGGTTTAAGTGTCCTCGGCTGCAGTTCGTTGGCATTGGCGGAAGATAAAATCGATCTTGATCTCTATCAGCAGTCGATCAACTCAAAGCCTGCGTCATTGTTAATTTCATACGGTGGACGTCATGATTTTAACGAATCACAAGTCTTGTGCATCAATAAAGACGCCATTAATTGGGACTATAACTTTCCAGAGAATATTCGAGTCGGTGAATATCCAAATCGCGTGGAGTTTCTTGAAAACAGGCTGGTGCATGCGCATTGCCAGTTTAGTACGCGGTTCGAGTCCAATGGGCCTGTCTCAAATGTTAAGCTTTCAACTTCAGACGGACAGGTCGTGGACGGAGAATTGACGGTCTTCGCTGAAACTACATCTGGCGTGTCGAGGATTCGCCCGTTGCAGATGCAAGTAAGCGATGCAGAAGCACTCTGTAAAGCTCGTGCAATTGAAAAGATGCAGCAGCTACTTCAGCAAAAGGGCAATTGTCAGTAAGCTGAGAACTGCGCAATCTTTCGAGATCTGCGCAGAACCAGCCTACTGCTTAGTCAGACTCTTTGGGAGCGTCGGTGAGGGTATTGGATGTGGTACCTCCATTGTCAGTGGCAATGTTGGAGAAATGGGCGCTAAGAGAAATTGTCCGGTCTATAGCCCGAGTGCTAGAGAAGGCATTGACGTTTTTCACGTTGAGCGTGGTGCTCGTCGGTGTGCTGTGCGCGGGGCAGGCTCACGCGGCCGCTGGGCGTTGCGAGGCGATCTTTGCCACTGCGGCATCCGAGACACGGGCTGAAACACGTGAAGCGACGGCGGAGCGGCTTCCGCTCTTGCGAATGAAGCCCGAGTATCGCGGTGAGGACCGAGGCCTGTACACCGACCCTGCGACTCATGAGCGCTGGAACGTTCGGTATTTCTCTTCAGTCGAGCGCGCGCAACACGAGATCTTCATCCGAGGTGGCAAGTTCTACGATGTGAATGGTCGGGAATTGAGTTCTGATTTTGATGCTGAGGCGTTGAGCTTTGAGGATGCGCTACTCGTGATCGACAGGGACTTCCGCATGTACGTGCTCAATGGTGAAGAGCGCGGACGGCTCCATCACTCCAGTCTTGTGGCAGGTGGTGATGTGTTGTTTGCTGGGACGATTGCATTTATGGATGGCCGCATTCGGCACATGAGCGACAGCAGCGGGCACTATAAGCCCGAGCCGTGGCGGACGCGGCAGATTGTTCGTCTGTTGCATGCTCGTGGGGTCGATCTTTCGCAGATGCGACTCTCTGGTCGAGTCGCGACGGAGTATGGCGGAGCGGTGTCGTTGACTGCCGCTCAGGTTCAGAAGCTGATACTCACAGCGCCATAGAACGCTATTCGAGCAGAGCCTTGACGATCTGTTCTTGAGCGTCCCGAAAGCGAGTGGGGCCATCTTTTGCTCCGCGTTCGGTTTGTAGAATCGTGTAGACTGTTTTATGCGGGATGCCGCTCAGCTCTGTGAAGCGAGCAAGATGTTTATGGGGGGCGGTTTGGCTGGCGATGGCGACTTTGACTCCGGCCGTTTTGCTTTGCACGGCGATGTTTGCAAGATGAGCGGCACTGGGAGAAAGGCCCGGTTTTTCTTCTATAGAGCCGAGAGATCTGATTCCATAGAGCGAGAAGAAGTAAAGAAACTCGCGATGGTACTCGATCGCGACAGGTCCTTTTTTTGAAAGATCGATGAGTGGCTTTAATTTCAAGCGAACGGCGGCTTCAAGCTCGGTCATCTCTTTGACGAAGGCATCGCGATTTTTCTGAAAGATCGCGGCCTTTTCGGGCCGAAGGCGAGTCAGGGCTTCAAGAGCGGCTGATGAGGCTTGAGCGAGCGCGCGCGGTGAGATATTGAAGTGCGGATTGCCGCCGGCGTGAATATCGCCCTTTGATCGATCAGCTCCTGCGTCTGACTTTTCGAGAACCTCGACCGTTGAGCTCAATTCGCAGTAGCCTTTGCCGCCGGGCTGAATGGCGGCATTTCCTGAACGTGCGAGAACGCGCGGCAGCCAGCCCGATTCAAGATCAAGCCCCATCGCGCACACGAGGTCGGCCTTGATGGCTTGCTGAACGAAGCGTGGTGAAGCGTCGACAAAGTGTGGATCTTCAACGCCTGTCAGAAAAGATTGAACATGGACTTCGCTTCCGCCGACGGCTGCGACCACGGCTTGAACATCGGGGATCGAGGTGATGACCTCTAGTGGCGCCGCCATGCTGGTGGACGGAAGTGCCAGTAGGGAGATCAGTAGAGAGAATAGCGAAGCGCCGACGCAAAAAACTTTAGTCTTCATGACGAGGCTCACTCCTGGATATGGTGGTGACAGTCGAGGAGTTGATTCTAACCCCCCAGAGCTGCCCCTGGCCAAGTCCAGGAGAGGGCGTTGTCGTCGTTTCTGCCGAATCCAACAAAAGAACGTCGCCATTCCAAATCATGACGTGTGCTGCGCCTTCCTCGTCGTTATGGATATCGATAGAAAATGAAAGTGGATGAGCGGGATTTGTTGCGGCAAACGCGGCCGACCAGTCAGCGACTTCGGAGCCGACCTTGGCGATCACATTTAAATTTGCCGAATCCGCCGTTCGCGAAAAAATGAGAGAGAATCCATTTTTGAGTCCTTTCTGCGCATGGCTGACGAGCTCAAATGTGCCTTGCGGTGCAAGTTCAATTTGAATCGAATAGTTGGCACCACTGGCGACGGCTTCGAGGGGATGATCAGCGACGAAGGTATCGCTCTCTTCTTTAAAAAAGGAAGTCCCACCGAGGATTTCTGTTTGGCCGAGCTCAGCCCGCTTTTCCGCCAGAGCTCGATCGGGATTGTGGGAGTTTGAGCAGCCAAGAAGAGCGATTGCGACAAGAAATGCGGACAGGTGAATCAGTCGATTTTTCATGGTGCCGTTCTTAATGCAAATGATTCGCAAAAGCAAACAAAAGCCCGGTGACTTTTTGCCGGAAGATGTTACCTTTTCGCTATGGACGCGCTTCAAAACCTTTTTGCGGTTTATGGTCAGAAGACTCGAGTGTATGGCCGCGGAGACGCGATCTATCGAGCGGGCGATGAGGCGGTCGAAGTGTATCAGGTTCGGCGTGGCCTGGTGGGCCTCGTCGCGCACTCAAAAGACGGGATGACACATCTCTTGAGGCTTTTTCGACCAGGAGAGTACTTTGGGCACCGCGCGGCCCTGGCCGGAGAGCGCTATCACGCGACGGCGACGGCTCTTGAGGAAACGGAGCTGCTCAGTGTATCAACGGCTGATGTCGAACGAGTATTAGAGGATCCAAAAGCGGCGCGATTGATGATTGCGCGTTTGGCGAGAGACCTTGGTTTTGCCGAGCGCTACCGCGTTGATGTTTTGGATAGTGAGGTCTTGGCGAAGACCGCGCACGCACTGCTTTACCTGAAGGGCATCGCGCCTGAGCATCGTTGGACGAGGGCTGAAATTGCGAGTTTCTGTGGCGCAACCGTCTCGACGATTATTCGAACGATGGCCAAGCTTGAGAGTGCAGGCCTCATTCGGCAAGACGGACGAGAATTTGAGCTTTTGGATCGTGCTGAGTTGATGTCGATGAGTGGTTTTACAGAGGCCTAGGCCGACGATTTATTTGCGTTCATTCTTTTTGCCGGCCGTGCATTTTGGGCAGAGGCCGGAGAACTCGACGCGGTGACGGAGATCGCTGAATCCACGCTTCTTGAGCGAGAGCTCCTCGGCCGAGAAGGAGCAAATTTCCATGGGCTCGCGAAAGCGACACTTTCGACAGACAAAATAGTGATGGTGGTGACTTTGATCTTTTGCGGCAATTTCATAGATTGCTGAATCTCCACCGACATCGATCCTGTTTAAGAGCCCCAGTTCCTCAAAGAGAGTGAGTGTGCGGTAAATCGTCGCAAGATCGCCCTTGGCGTATGTCCTGAGGGCATCTGCGCTAAACGGCGACTTCTGTTCAAGTGCGGCTTTTAAGATCGACCGGCGTGGTGCGGTAATTCGAGCGCCCTGCATGCGCAGGCCGCTTTCAAGGCGCAAGAAGGCATCTTTCTCAGTTAGGCGGTGCCGGCAGTTGGACATGCACCTGATATAGTGCATGCCCTGATTGTGCTCAAGCGGGTTTCTTTGGGTGCTCTTTGGCTGGGAAGGCAAATGATGCCGCAATCGAAGCACCGATCACTCCGAAGATGATCCAAAGTGACCACGAGATCGGGAATTTGCCGTTAAAGGCGTGATTCAGCCATGTCATTTTGAGGCCGACGAAGACCAAGACCACCGCGAGGCCGTATTTGAGCAGGTGAAACTTGTCGACGACGTTAGCGAGTAGGAAGTACAGCGAGCGGAGCCCTAGGATCGCAAAAACATTGGATGTGAAGACAATGAGTGGCTCTTTGGTGATGGCGAAAATTGCCGGAACGGAGTCGACGGCAAAGACGATATCTGTCGCTTCGACAAAGACCAGACAGAGGAGAAGTGGGGTCGCGACCCATCGGCCATCAATCTTTTTAAGAAACTCGGGACCAGTGATGGATGTCGTCACTGGCATGATTTTGCGCAGTAGGCGAATCAGAATGTTTTTCTCGGGTTCAATCTCTTGATTGTTTGAAAGAGCAAGCTTGACCCCAGTGACGATCAGGAAGACGCCGAAGATCATCACAATCCACTCGTACTGCATCAGAGCTGAACCAATTGAAATGAAGATCGCTCGGAAGATCAGTGCGCCAAGGATGCCATAGAACAAAATGCGATGTTGATAGATGGGTTTAATTGCGAAGTATTGAAAGACAATAACGAAGACAAAGAGGTTATCGACGGAGAGTGATTTCTCAATCACGTAGCCGGTCAGAAACTCAAGCGAGATCTGGTCAGCCCATTGTTTAGCGAGTTCAGGCGTAAACCCTGAGATCGCGCGTAGGCGTTCACTTGAAAGGAACTCAGCGTGAGCGTACTCGTGCAATCCAAAATTGAAAAGAAGGGCGAGTCCAACCCATACCACCGACCAAATTGACGCTTCTTTCATCGAGACGGCGTGAGAGTTTTTATGGAATACGCCAAGGTCGAGAGCCAGCATCGCAAAGACGAAGCCAATGAAAGCGAAGTAAACCCACCAGTATTCGGACCACGGGAAAAGAATAGGCATATCAGTCATAGGCCCAAAGTAGAGGACGTGTGAGTGGAAAACAATTGTGGCGCCGGTGGGGCGTCGTTTTTTGACGGATATCAGGCCAATGGTTGCGTTTTGGGATGAGACGCTTCGTTTTTTTGGAAGATGACTCTTTGAGTTATGTCGGTGGGCATAATTGAATGAGGCTTTTTCGGGCAGGATGGTCCCATGACGAACACAGGTATTCTCAACATTCATCAACTGGCCACGGTTTGGACGACAGATCCAGACGCAGTGAAAATCTGGGATTTGCGGACGGCAACCGAGTTTGCGGCATGTCATATCCCCGGAGCAACGCGAATCGATGACCTTCATGAGATCGCGCAATCGGTGTGGGCTCAAAGAGATGTTCTGCACGTGCTGATCCCGCAGGTAGGACAGTCGGCATTGGAATGTGCTGACGACATTGAACGGCATCGCGCGCAGGACATGAAGCTCGCGGAAATTGACTGCGCCGTCCTCAACGGCAGCCACGATGAATGGTGCGCCGGCGGACGCACGCTTTTTCGAAATGGAATGATTGAAACACGAGGGGTAAAGATGACGGAGAATTTGATTTTTCATCAGTTGTTTGAGCACGAATCATCCACTTACACGTATCTTCTGGCTGACCCACGGACCCGTGAGGCCGTTTTGATTGATCCGGTGCTCGAGACAGTCGACCGCGATCTCAAGCTCATTGAAGAGCTGGGTCTCGATTTGGTTTTAGTTTTGGATACACATGTTCATGCCGATCATGTGACTGGAGCAGGAGCCATTCGAAAACGTCTCGGCGGTCGCGTGAAGACCGCGGTGAGCGCGCGGGCAAAAGTGAGCTGCGTTGATATTCCGCTCGAGGACGGGCAGCAGCTGCGTTTTGGCGACAGTGTGATCACAGCGATTGCGACTCCCGGTCATACCGATGCGTGCACGAGCTTCTATTTGCCGACGCGCTCGGGAGGGATGGTCTTTACTGGCGATGCACTCCTCATTCGCGGAACGGGGCGCACTGATTTTCAGCAGGGCTCAGCGGATGCTCTATATGACAGCGTGACAAAAAAACTTTTCACGCTCCCGGAGTCGACGTCGGTTTATCCAGGTCATGACTATCGTGGCTTTACGGTTTCAACGATTGCGGCTGAGAAGAAGCTCAATCCGCGTGTTGGCGGCGGGCGTTCAAAGGACGAATTCAAGAAAATCATGAGTGAGCTAAAACTCGCTCATCCCAAGAAGATCGCGGAGTCATTGCCTGCAAACTTGAATTGCGGGGTGAAGACCGATCAACGATTGTTCCATCCACAGAAAGTGAATGGGATTTCTGAAATCACTCCTGAGGATCTGCGGAGCGCGATGGCGTCGGAACGGTGGCAGCCGGGTACTGTGAAGTTGATCGACGTGCGTCGGCCTGAAGAATACGTCGGCGAGTATGGGCATGTGATTGGAGCAGAGCTCGTCACACTTGGGCCTGATCTGGAGCGTTTTCTGATTGATGGAAATCGCGACGAAGAGATCGTGTTTATTTGCCGCAGTGGCGGTCGCAGTGGGCATGCCACCGGTGTAGCAACAGAGATGGGATACAAAGCTGTTATCAATATGCAGGGCGGAATGATTCGTTGGACGGAACTTAAGTATCCGGTGGAGAAGTAAAATGACGATGGAGTCAGTTTTGATGCCGCTAGCGGGCGGCGCGATCATAGGGCTGGCGGTCTCGCTGATGCTGCTTTTAAACGGTCGAGTGACAGGCATTAGCGGAATCGTCGGCGCGGCGCTAAAGCCGGGAACGATCGATTGGAAATGGCGAGTGTTTTTTATTTTTGGGCTTGTCAGCGGCGGCGCAGTCGTCCGCTGGATTGATGTCGGTCGCGGTGTGAATTCGTTTGTCGATTTGAGCGAAGTGGGACTTGTGCCGACGGCCATTGCAGGGGTGATCGTTGGGTTTGGTACGTTGATGGGGTCCGGCTGTACGAGCGGTCACGGTGTCTGCGGAATCAGTCGGATGTCGCCGCGTTCACTTGTTGCGACGGTTGCATTTATGACCGCCGGAATTTTAACAGTCGCCTTGCTGAAGGCGATCGTCTGAGGGGGATGTGATGACGATACATAATCGAAATGCGATTGCGGCCTACGTTGTCGGTCTTGTTTTTGCGCTCGGGCTAGGTCTGTCTGGAATGACACAGCCGCAGAAGGTTCTTGGATTTCTCGATCTGTTTGGGCATTGGGATCCGTCATTGATTTTCGTGATGGGTGGTGCTGTCGGCGTACACTTCATTACGTATCGGCTGATCCGCCGTCGGCCGTCGCCGCTGTTTGATACAAAATGGCATGTACCCACGAGCCG
>JAEUWE010000374.1 GCA_016791465.1 Pseudobdellovibrionaceae bacterium | reverse complement strand
CTCCCTATGGAAGGGGCGAACATTCAATCCGAACCTCGATGTTCCGTTCTATTTACGCGTTGAACGACAAACGACAGTGCCAGTGCCAGAAGCCCAAGCGTCGTTGTTCTTTATCGGGCTGTCGTTTCTCGGTGGAGCCGAAATCAAAGCCAATGATAGGTTTAGAACACAGCTCATCGCCGCCCTTCACTCAATGTCCCCAGAGGCTCGTCGCTACAAGGGAGTTGAGCATTGCTTTGACGATCTCGTCGAATGGCTCAAGGCTTGATGAAAAAGGAAAGTAGACCAATGCCGCAAGACCAGTCGCTTCAGACTCTGAAAAAATTGGCGCCCTATCTCTGGCCCAAAAATCGAACGGATCTTCGAGTTCGGGTCATTGTCGCCATGATCTCGCTCTTGCTTGCAAAGGGCGTCAATGTCGCCGTTCCATTTTTTTTGAAGGCGGCTATTGATAAGCTTGGCCTCGTCGCAACGGGTGAGAAGGCTATGTTCGGAGCAGCTCTTGGCCTCACCGTGGCCTATGCACTCGCACGAATTGGACAACAAGCTTTTTCGGAATTTCGGGACTTTATCTTTGCTCGCGTGACCCAGCACACGCAGCGAACGATTGGTCTTGAGACCTTCGAACACCTGCATGCGCTTTCGCTCGCTTTCCATCTGGATCGGCAAACCGGTGGTCTCAGTCGCGTGATTGAACGCGGAACCCGAGGCATTCAAACGGTCCTGCAGTTCATGCTCTTCAATATCTTGCCGACGATTGCCGAAGTCGCCATTGTCACCGCAGTTCTGTACCTCACTTTTGGATGGGACTTTGCTCTCATAACAATTGGAACCATCATTGTTTACGTTATTTTCACGATCGCCGTGACCAATTGGCGAGTGCAGTTCAGAAAAGACATGATGCAAAAAGACACTGAGGCCAACACCAAGGCCGTCGATAGTCTTCTGAACTTTGAGACGGTAAAGTATTTCACCAATGAGGATCACGAGCGGAGACGCTTTGATGTCGCCCTTGAGGGTTATGAACGTGCGGCCATTCAAAGCCAGACGAGCCTCTCAATGCTCAATTGCGGACAAGGTCTGATTATCGCAGCGGGGCTTGTTGGCGTGATGGCGCTTGCCGCTTTCGGGGTTCAGGACGGAACGATGACGGTCGGCGATTTTGTCGCCGTAAACACATTTCTCATTCAGCTTTATCTTCCGCTCAACATTCTTGGATTTGCTTATCGCGAAACCACCCAAAGTCTGATCGAGATGGAAAAGATGTTTGAGCTACTCTCTGTTGATCGCGACATCAAAGATAAGCCAGAAGCCCGCGATCTCGACCTCGCGCGCGGCGCCGTTGAATTTTCAGACGTCAGTTTCGCTTACAGTTCTGATCGACCAATTTTGAAACGCGTGAGTTTCACTGTTCCGGCGGGGAAAACCGTGGCGATCGTCGGGCCTTCCGGAGCAGGCAAATCGACACTTTCAAGACTTCTATTTCGTTTTTACGACCCAACTAGCGGCGCTATTCGAATCGATGGTCAGGATTTACGCGACGTCACGCAAACCAGCGTGCGGCGAGCGATTGGCATTGTTCCGCAAGATACCGTTCTTTTTAACGACACCATTGGCTACAACATCCGCTACGGAAGACCCACAGCGGACGATGTCGCCGTTCGTGAAGCGGCCGACCTTGCACAGATCGGCGGATTCATCGAACGACTGCCGAAAAAATATGATGCCCTTGTCGGCGAACGCGGATTGAAGCTCTCTGGAGGAGAAAAACAGCGCGTCGCTATTGCTCGGACAATCTTGAAAAATCCGCAGATTCTGGTGTTTGACGAGGCAACATCAGCTCTCGATTCGGCGACGGAGCAAAGTATCCAGCAATCATTGCGCGATGTCTCAAAAAACCGAACAACGCTGGTCATCGCGCATCGCCTTTCGACCGTTATTGATGCCGACGAAATTATCGTGCTTAAAAACGGTGAAATCGCAGAACGCGGACGGCATGAGGAACTCTTGCGTGCTGCTGGTGAGTACGCGCGAATGTGGCGCCTTCAAGCCGAAGCACAAGATGTCCGATTGCGTCTGGCGCATTTGGAAGAGTGAATTTGTATTGCGATTGATTCGCAATACTTGCCAAGCCTGACGAAAAGACAGAGAACAAGAGACTATGAGGATCTTCGTCGCTATTCTGCTTGGTGTGTTGGTTCTTTCCAGTTCGACGGTTTTCGCTGCCGATCTCGGAGGGCTACAGGTTTTTGGTGCCATTGATTTGGCCTCTGAATTGGGGATTGAGAATCCAACCCCCGATGGTGGCCGACTCAAAGTTCGAAGCTTTGAGATTGCGATCTCTGGCCCAGTTGATCCGCTCTTTGATACTCTGATCAATATCGCAGGCCACGACGAGAGCGGCACGATCGAGGTTGAGCTCCACGAAGCTGTGATTTCAAGCAGTCGACTGCTTCCTGGGGCCCGGGTTCGGGCAGGACGCTTCCTCCTTGGCGTCGGACGACTCAACCAGTTTCATTCACATGACTGGCCGTTTTTCTCTGCAGCTAAAATGCAGAGCCTCTTCTTTGCGGAAGAAGCCGTTGCCGATTCGGGCGTTGAGGTTGGCTATCAGCTTCCATGGGACATCGGTATCCCGATCGACATCGTCGCCGGAGCAACCAACGGATGGAGCTATGGCCACACCCATACCGGCGGCCAGCGCCCACTCACTCCAACACACTATCTACACCCCAGTCTCTTTATTGAAGGTGAATCCGCTGGAGTGGGAACGCAGCTCGGCTTCAACTACCTCGGACGCACCGACTCTGACAGCCTGCGATTGCAACTCACCGGCCTCGATTTAACTCATAAACGCCGAACAGGTAAGCGTCTCGACTTTCTTTTGCAGGCCGAGGCCTTTCATCGACTGCGCGCCAAAGCGAACTCGGCCAACATGGAGGACGTCGCGGGCTATATTTATTCAGAATGGGCACTGGACGAAACGTGGAGCGCTGGCCTTCGCGCCGACGGCTACTCGGACCTCAGTCTGACATTCGGCACCGGTGATACGCGCAAGAATTTCGACTACGGCTTTGTTCCAACGCTGACCTATCGACCGTCCGAGTTTTCACGGCTTCAATTCTCATATTCTCTGCAAACCGAAACCAAAGAGGGCGATCAGAACCGGAATGAACAAATCATTTTTGTGCAACTGGTGTCGATGATTGGAGCCCATCCTGCTCATGACTTCTAAACCGCTTTTGCAGCTCGTCCAGACTCAGGCGCTGCATCCACATACGAAGATGCCTCTGCATCGGCCAGTCGACCTTTCATTGGACTCGGGTGAAATCGGAATTTTGTTTGGAGAGAACGGCGCCGGAAAATCGTCGCTCCTGGATCGGATCGTCTTTGGCCAGCGGCCCTACAATGGGCAAATTCATGTCCATCGCCAGAAAGTCGCCTACTTACCACAGATGACAGTGGCCGAATTTCAAATTCCTCTTCGTATTGACGAACTCTCCCTCTGGAACGGAATAGTCCCGGCGACTCCGTCTGCTCGCCTGTGGAGTTCGGCCAGTGGCGGGGAAAAACAGATGGCGCTCCTCGAAATGGTCCTCGCCCACCACTCCGGCGATGGAATTCTGATTCTTGATGAACCGACCAATCATCTCGCCCCGGCAGCAAAGGTCGACCTCGAAGCTCGCGTTCTTACTTGGCTTCGAGAAACTGCGGGACGCGCCGTTCTGATTGTTTCACATGATCCCGACCTCTTTTTAAAACAAAGAACGTCGTCAATCGAGGTGCTTCGGGCATGATTGAACTTCTCAGCCTGTACCTTTGGCCGCTTTTCAGCGCTCTGATGTTGGCGACAGCACTCAGCTTGACTGGAGTACAACTCGTCGCCCGCGAGTGGAGCGTTCGCAGTCTCGTCGTGGCACAAAGTTCAACAGTCGGCGTTCTCTTTGGAATTGCACTCACCTTTCTGTTGGAACCGCACCCGCTTTGGTCCTTTGTGATTGTCACTGGCACAGGGACGATCTTTTCACTCTTCATCGCCACTGTTCTCGGCACTGAACGCTTCAACTTAAAGCGCTCGCAATCCCTGCTCACCGTTTTTGTCGCACTCTCGGCCGTTGCCGCGATATTCACAGCGCTCGTACCAAAACTTGAAGCCAATATGAGCGCGATCTATGCAGGTGACATTACAACCCTCTCGAATCTTGAGGCCCGCTTGCATTTAGGCTTCGGCCTTGGAATCACGGCGTACCTTTGGAAGAACTGGCCACGGCTTTCACTGTCAGCCTTTCGCAGCATCGTACTCGGTGTCACTGAAAGCGGTTTCGGGATCAGGGCCTTCACGGTTTCGACAATGCTTCTCGTGGCGCTCGGAGTACAAGGACTCGGACTCAGTTTTGTCCTGGCCTGCCTCTTTTTGCCAACATCGCTAACTGCCGGAACTGACCAGAGTCTTCGGCAGCATCAAATCCACGTTGTTTTAATCTCTTCAGTTGGCACTTTTTTAGGCTTTTTAGTCTCACTGGCCGATACACGATTGCCTACGACAGCGGTTATCGTGTTGGCTCAGCTTGTCATTGGGTTTGGCATTCGCTTTATAACGACGCGGACTCGATCTTGACGGGCCGAAGCTCCAGCGCTAAGATTGGAGCTCCTTGATCGCGTGGCGCAGTTGGTAGCGCGTTTCCTTGACATGGAAAAGGTCACAGGTTCAAGTCCTGTCGCGATCACCATATTCTCTTCTAAGATGTTTTAGAGTTTCGCAATAATCAATCGGTTCACTGCGAAACTCTTCGCTCTCTTTATTTTTTTAATTCAAGGTCATTACAGACGATCTTCGTCTCTTGACTCCAAAAGCCAAGAAATCCTTTCGACTGCCCGTCGACCGAGATCGATCGCACTCCACCGGTTGAGTCGAGATCGAGGTCCACACGACCACGCGTAATCCCATGATCGTTTTGATGTTCACTGCAAGAGATCATGATTCCTGTTCCACCAGGTCCTGAGATTGAATTCACAGCAATCTCTTTCTGTGAGCAGTATACGAAATCGGCCGACTTTGCGTCCTTGGTAACACCAACCGTTACGCTATCTCCAGCTTTTTGAACGTAGTAAACCGTGCCGTTTGCATGTTGCTCGGCCACAACAGAGCAGCCTGCATCGTTGACGTACGTTTTCTCACTTGCATGAGCACTGAACGAGATAGCGCAGACAACAGACCCGACAGCCAATAGAACTCGCTTTTTCATCTCAACGATCCTTTCCTATCCGCCACACGCGGAATTTGATAGCCAATCTTCCCGTTACGGGGATGAAAAAGAACGAAGAAGAGCGAAGATCATGCCAGCAGTGAAGACCATCTCAGGCTGATGCCGGGCAAATTCCTGCATTTTCACGAAATCCAGCGCACTGCCAGTCACCTATCCCAGCCAACTGTGACATAAATTGGCAACCGACGCCAAAGCGAGCACGCAGCCGCGTCGTTAATTGCCCGTAAATTGCCCGTAAATTGCATCTTAGGACAGGATGCACGCAATGCCATCCGTGAGCCTTCGCAAACTGAGACTCTCCCCCCTGGCGATTGTGATCGGCCTCGTTGTGGGCGTCTCCATACAGGCCGTATCGGCAACACGCTGTGAGTCTCTATTCACTCCAGATACAACCGAAGCTTCGATCGTTGGGCTCTCTTCCTCGTTTGGCCCGAGCGACAAGGCACTCGCAAAGAAGTATCTCGATCAAGTTCCGAACCAGTACGCACGACTTCCGAAGTTTTCTAAGCTTTCCGCCCAAGCCATAAAAGCGGAGTTAGAGATGACGCCTGATTTTATAGATCGATCGGCAATCATTGTGACAACGACAGATCATAAGCGCGGACTGCTTGGTGGAATCATGATGGTCTATTCTCACTCGCTGAGTGAGAAGCTGCCGTTTCAGAACTCTGAAGCCTTCAGGGGTTTTCAACGTCCGAGCGACGAAGGTGCAGCTGTTGAGATCGGAAGACTGACTACACTCGACACAGCTCCAGCTCGAGGACTTGAGCGTGGACGCGATCTGATACTCCGCAGCTTGCGCCAGGTCTCACTCGATCCGACTGTTACCCACGTCTATGTCCATACATCTGCCGTTCATGCAAGACTCTACCGGATGATGGGTTTTCAACCCGAGTCGATCATCAAATACGACGACCTCAACTATCTGATTCGGTACACCAGAGCTGAGGTCGAGCGGCATCTTCGCTAACAGATTCACTGTTGAGTCGGATGCCGGTAAATCGCTCGAGCGTAACCCGACTGGCAGACGTCAGGGTCCTTAAAATAGACCAAGAGGTTGTCTCCGGAAAGATGCACCAAATACGGACGTGTGGCTTCGTGCGTGAAGTACTCAGGAAACTGGATGTAAGACAGAGCACCAATAAGTGGGTGGCACGCGAAGAGCGCGTTTCGATTGATCTTGTAATGAATAAGCTCAAGTCCCTGAAGCACAACAGAACGCATATCATTTGTCGCGGCATCCCTCTTAACTCTCTGCGCTGACGCCAGGAACGAGGAACTCAACAGGACACCCGAAACGGCGCCGGAGCTTTGACAGCTTTTTTTTGTCACTGATTTTGAAACGCGATATAGCGTGGGCTCTCCATCAGCCGACGTTCCAGGTAACGCTTCAACATGAAGTCGGCTGTGCGGCTGGAAAACACCGGAAATTTCAATCTTCGGAGTAGGATCCTTCATGCCGATACATCGGATCTCAAGACTCTCCCACTCTCCGGTGATATCACGGGCCTCTCCAGCATGCGCGGCAGTCCCCGCGAGAAGAAAAAGAAATGTGATCGCTCGTTTTAAACAGGCTCGATGTCGTCTCATTGCGAAAGCAATCTGCAGAAGACACGCCGCCGGGAAAACGGCATGGCAGCCATTCTAAGACCCGCAGCGTATACAGCCCTGTAGGCCTAACAATTCTGGTGCCGCTGAATGGCATCTGCTCGGTCGTCGGTCGAACGCTGACTTTGCTCGGCTTTAAGGTCTTTGCGGGGTGAACCCGCAACACTGACGAGCGGGTATCCAATTCGAAAAAAGATTCCCGGCGAAATGCCATCGATGCCAAGGTCGAACTGAAGTCGATCTCGGCTCTTCTGCACACGTTGAATATCGGAGCGACCGAGTATCGTTCGCTCGCAATCGGCAAAATGATTGACGAGGATCAAGTTTGCAGCGAAAGGCTGAAGGCTCACACCATTCTGCTCGAGGATAAGCCATATCCGCTGAAACGCACGTCCCACATTAACCCAACCTTCAGCCGGACTTAGCTCTGATGGAACTGCCGCTTTCAGGCCAAGAAAAAAAATATGGCTCGACCGACGAAGCGGTCGCCGTACCGATTGATACAATGAGAGACCATGAACCAAGCGACTGTGTATGAAGAATGGATGGCGCTTTGTGAATCTTAGCGCCATCCGCAATAGTCTTGAAAGCCCCAGCGTATCTTCAGGAAGCCCCGTTGATCGATTGGGCTCCTCGCCCCGCCAGAAGACCTCATCAAGCAGGTCTGAGAATAAGACTTTGTTTCCCATTCGTAGCAAAGTCATATCTTCAACGAAACGAATGACTTTATCAGATGATGCTGTGAGATCGATCAGATCCAGCTCAGGCAAAAGTACCTGACGAATTTTTTTTATGACAAAGTCCGGAACACGCTGATCTTTGTAAGGAAAGCGATTTGTACGACGCGCTCGGATTGTCGCGACGTCGATCGTAGCGCAAGCAAGAGACGACGGTTTGAAATACAATCGAATAGCCGTGCTCCAGAGATCGGAACCAGAGATCACTCGAATCGAATCGACGACATAGTTTAGAGATCGCCCCACCTCTTCGAGACAAGTCACAAAACATCCCAACGAGGCAACGGCACCCGCCCCCATCGTGTCAGCCGTCGACCTCTTCACATCACGAGTCGGAATCGAAACATGAAACTCAAAGCCGCTATCGGCCATTCTGACTGCGACATGCCAAAGCTGTTGGTTGCCACCAGATGCGGCCCATTTGGCGCTATTGAGCCACTCCTCGACGAGACGATCTGCAGCACGTTGATCCATCACTCCGTGAGCATAGAGGCGCCTCTAGAGCCATGATATGGGGAGATTTGACATTATTTATGAAGTGACTAGGTTGAAATAGATGGTCGAGCTGTCACCCGCCACTACAATTGAAACGCAAAGTTATCGCAGTGACATTTTTTTTAAAAGTCCAAGCGAGCGAATTGTGTTGCGCGAGCATCGATTCACTCATGACGAAGGCCCCGCGCACGAACTCATCGATATTCACGCAGACTATTGGACCTTTGCGATTGCCCACCTTGAGAAAGGACAAGTTTCAATTCGCACACCTCGTGGTGATATCAAATCGCTCGAAGGCCCGACTGCCATTTTTTTACCGCGCTTTAGCGTTGTCGAGTTTATTTTAAAATCAGGTACCGTTCACTGGTGCTATCTGCTTTCGACTGGGCCTACGCCCGTATTGTCTCCGAAAGTACCTTCTGCGTTCAAAATTTCCCATCTCGACGACGCAATGAATCTCATAAAAGGCCCCAGCACCCAACTCGTCGACTGGATCTGTTCTCGAAAGAATGAAAGTCTGTCGATCGAAAAGAACAACCATCCGCACATCGTCTCCACACGGGTAAAACAGCTGATTGACCTCCGCTTCCGTGAAGCCCAGGACTTGAGTCCGATCTTCACAGAACTCGGCTTCTCATCTTCCGCGGCGAGCCGGCTCTTTAAAAGAACATATGGCCTATCTCCTGTTCAGTACCGCAATCAACTGCGGATCATGCAAGCAGGAACCGATCTCATTTTTGGCGCTGAGTCAGTGGAGAAAGCTCATCTCGGCGTCGGCCTTGAAGATCCCAGTTACTTCTATCAAAGATTCCGTGAACATATGAATACAACGCCAGCACGTTTTCGCATCAGTCAGGAATCCGAAGCCCAAGCTCCGATGGTTTTATAGTCCCATCGAAATGAGAAATGGATTCTCCTTCTGCCTCTGTGAGAATTCCGCTTTGGAAGTGATCCCAAGCCATTTATTCTCGATCAAAATCTGGCCAATCGAACCGCCAAGACTATTCCCTGGCCCAAGTAAAACGACCTTATCCGGCGCAAACTCTTTTAAACCTACCGTGACGGCCTTTGTGAAGTCGTAAGTGTCAACCACCTGGGTATCAAGCGTATAGCGGTACAGAGCCTCAACATCGGTACTGTATGGTTGCCAGATATGACCGCAGCCGTCGATCATCGGAATTGCCGGCCGAGAAAAAAGCTCGATAGGCAAAAGTTCAAAGGCTCGCTCTGATGTCTCACGCAGCATGGGCGTATGAAACGCAGCATGATTGACCAGCTGAAATGGATAGTTTTCGATCTTGGGCAAGTTCTTGAGCATGAAGCCAAGCCCCACGCTGTCTCCCGCGATCACAGCATATCCACCCAGGCGAATAGAGAGATAAACCTCGCCACCGACCGCCTGTGCCTTGGCCATCGTGGTCTCTACGATTTCAACCATCTCGTGACTGCGGCGCCAATCACCATCGACAAGAGGATAGATAATCTGCCCGCCAATGATTTTATTTTTCATCATCGAGCCCATCGTGTTGATAACATCAAATGCACCAGCCCAATCGAGCGCACCCGCATAGGCGAGCGTAAGATACCAGCCCATTGAGTTTCCGGTGACCGCCACGATCTCTGACTTTTCGCGATCGATGGATTGGAAGTCAGCGTATGAGCACGCGTAGATCAGCGTCGACGCGTTCTCTCCCTTTGTATGGACACCAGGCTGAAAAACATCAGCATTGTCGAGTTCACTGATCGTCGGCTCGCCCAAGCGAGCGCGTCTCGCATCGATATCGACAAGAAAGTCATCGATGCGACCGGTGCGCGGTCGCGAAAGATACTTTAGCGTTTCTTTGGTGTATGAACCTCGGCCCGGGCAAACAACCAGCAATCGCTCTTTTTTCATTGAACAACCGTCTCTTTCAACGCACCGATCTTCAAAAGCGCCAGCGCACCTTTCACAATTTCATCTTGTTTTGGAAGACCGGCTGCCGCCGCTTTCCCCAGCGGGATAAAGCAGTCGTCCGCCGCAACAATCAACGTTTTGGGGATCGTCGACATTTTTTCGACAAGTCCTGAAACCAAGAACTCGCTCATCGAACCAGTCTTCCGGCACTCCTCAACAACAAGAAGGTGACGACAGTCGCCAATCTCACGGGCTATTCCTTCAATATTGACGTCCGAGAGCCATCGAAGATCAATCACCTTGATCTTCTGATTGTACTGACTCACTAAAGCGTCGGTTGCCTGGCGTGAATAGTAGGTGCCATTGCCGTAAGTCAAAATTGTCAGATCCGCCCGTTGCCCAGGGTGCGATTGATAAACGCCAAATTCGCCGAGCGGAATCTCTTCCTCGGGCTGTGGGTACTCAAAGCTCCACTGTTTATCCTCGTCGCTGCGAATACCGCGAGTCATATAAAGAGCAATGGGTTCAATGAATACGCAGACTCGACCATTCTCGTAAGCTTCACGTACACAAGTGCGCATCATCTTCACGGCATCGAGCCCATTTGAGGGCACAGCCAAAATCAGCCCCGGAATGTCGCGAAAGACCGCAAGTGAATTGTCGTTGTGAAAATGACCACCAAATCCTTTTTGATAAGCAAGTCCTGCAATGCGAATCACCATCGGATTCGTGAACAAACCTTGTGAGAAAAATGCAAGCGTCGCTGCCTCACCGCGAATCTGATCCTCAGCATTGTGGACGTAGGCAAGAAACTGAATCTCAGGAATTGGCACGAAGCCATTGTGAGCCATCCCAATCGCCGTCCCGAGAATCGACTGTTCATCGAGAAGCGAATTGAAAACTCTTTTTGCGCCAAAGCGT
>JAEUWE010000362.1 GCA_016791465.1 Pseudobdellovibrionaceae bacterium | reverse complement strand
CGAGCGCCCGAGGCCATACACCATGGAGTTGTCGAGGGTAAGACCACCGACCTGAGCAATGGCCGTGTAGTTTGGAACGGTTGAGATCGTTAGGCCTGGCGAAGTTCGCATCTGCAGACCACCAAAGCGACTGGCGTTGTCGTAGGTCAAAAACGGATTGTTCGCATCAACGCGATCCATTCCATGAAACGGATGATTGAGGGCAACGCCCGTTCCAGCGCTCAATGCGCGTTCGGGACTCATGCGATAGCGGACCGAAATTGCACCCTTAATGGCCTGCGAGTAGCTACCGACCGAGCCATCGGGATTCGGTTGATCCGGCGCAGAGAGGTCGCCCAGCGTGGGGCCATAGTAAGAGAGGCTCGCCTTTGCACTCCACTGCGAGAGCGAACCGGCATCGGCGCGGAGCTTCGCATCTGTGATCGTCTGCGTTTCTTCAAACTGTTTGCTGCCAAGAACCTTCGCCGCCGATCCCGAAACGGTCGATGAGTCGCTTGCCGGAGCCACGCTGCCTATCGAAACGGACTCCGACGCGGCATTTGCTGGTTGAGTCACAGCGAGAGCCATCACAATCATCGCCACAGCCGAAAAACTGACGAAACGCGCTCTCACTCCAACGATCATCTCTATCCCCCTCGACACGACGGTCCGAGAGGTCGTTAGCGGACCCAACTGAATCTGTGAAGCGATATCCGATGAGGTGCCAAAGAAGCCACAAAGACGGATGCCACGGCGCGCTAAATCGTCGTCAATCCAAGCCACTCGCGGAGGTCGCTGACGATATCCTGACCAAAATCCAACTGGGCGATCTCGCCTGATGAGAGCCGTAGCTGCACGTTCTTCTGCCGCGGATTCAATCCCGGACGATAGAGTTCAACCGCGGCGATATCGCTTTTTTTCAAACGTAAAATTTCACCCGTCACAAAACGCTCCACGATCAACTCATCGCCAACCGAAAGCCGCTGCCCCAAAAAAAGCTGAAGCAAGAACCCTGTGCCACAGAGGCCAACAAAGATCTTTTCTTGAACCGCGCTCAAGCTGAGCTCCTGAACCGGAGCCTTCGCAATGAGAACCGAAAGCAAAACAAATCCGACCAAGAAAAGCGGCGGCAAGAAGGCCAGCGCCCCCAAGGCCGACGTCTTCAGCACGGACCACCGCATGTTCATCTGTACTGGTCGAAAACGAAACATCGTTCCCAGCACGATGCGCCCCAGAGTCAAAGAGCTGAGAACGCCAAAAATGAGACTCAAAAGTAAAACGGAAAGACTCATTGCTGCTGCTGTGCGGATTGCAGTGCGGGGGCACAGTTTGCTTCCAAAGCCGCCACAGCTCCTGTTTCGATAAGACTTGTGCAGCGAACTTGATCATCGCTGGCACGGATAAAATCAAACCGCGCCTGAGGAGTGCGGCCTCTGGTCGTGAACGAGAGCTTCACCCAGTATGGCACATCGTCGAAAAACCAGTCTGTGCGCACCGAGACACCTTGCTGGATGTTGTTCACCGGGCGATCACTGCGAATATTCCACGAAGCCCCGCTCAGGATATAGGGAACGTCGCCAAAGTGTCCCAAGGCCGCAAGATGATCATGCCCAATGATCACAGCCGTGATCTTTTTTCGAAACTGTGTCAGGCGACGACGTAGCGCCAGCTGAAAATCCCGACGCTCGTCCCAAGTGTGATCTGTTGATACGTTATAGGTTGGATGATGATACACGAGAAAGACCATCGGCTCGACTGCGGCCGTCAGTTCGCGATCCAGAAACTGCATCTGTTCATTCACCGATTTTTTATCGTCTGAATTTAAAACGATAAATCGAGCAAGCCCAGGAATGGCCTCGGCATAGAACGCCGCCGGCATACCAAAAAAGGCGACTTCTTTGGCATAGCCGCCATTGTGATTTCCAATGGCGACAATATCAAAATTAAATCCAGCCCTTTGCCACGGCCCCCACACTGACTGGTAGGTACCAGAATAGAGATTGTCTCCTGGCATAATGAGAGAGCGAATCGAAGTCCGTTGAATGGACTCAAGCTGAAGCTTTGAACCGGAGGCCCACTTGCCAGCGTCGCCGACTATTGCGAACTCGTTGGCCCGCGCCGACAACGCCGAAAATAAAACCAACAATACCAATGAAAAACGAGTGCGAATTGAAATCACGCCATGCCTCCCTGCATATTGAACTTCAGTCTCTGAACAAGTCTTTGGCGCTTCATCCTCGATGCGCGAAACTCAGGTTCATGTTTGCATCGCCCGCTTTTGATAAAAAGCTTTTTTTCAGAGCATCGCGGCACAACGGGTGTCGACACATCGCCACAACTTCGCTAAACGTCTTCACACACTATGGAATCAATTGAATCACGCCTTCTCGCACTGCATGCGCGCTACGCCCCTCTCTCCACTGGAGAGACGGCGTCCTACATCCCTGAGCTGATGCGAGCCAACCCAGACCACTTTGCACTTTCACTCACGACCGTCGACGGTCTTACAACTTCCGTCGGCGACGACTCCATCGCGTTTAGTTTACAGTCGATTTCAAAACCATTTGTGTATGGACTTGCGCTCAACGAAATCGGGCGCGAGAAACTTCTCTCCTCTGTCGGCGTAGAACCATCAGGCGAAGCCTTTAACTCAATCGTTGAACTCGAGAAAACAACACATCGGCCATACAACCCCATGATCAATTCTGGTGCGATCGCCATCACTGGCCTGCTCGCACAAATCAGCACCACGCCGCTCATCGATCGAATTCTCTCTCTTCTCGGAGACTGCGCAGGACGCTCTATTGAGAACCCGCTTCGAATCGATCAGGCCGTTTTTCAATCAGAAAAAGCCACCGCTCATCGCAATCGCTCGATTGCCCACTTGCTTCGACATTTCAATGTGATCGGTGACGCCATCGAATCATCGCTCGACTGTTACTTTCAGCAGTGCTCGATTCTGGCTAATACTCGCGATCTCTCGATGATGGCGGCGACTCTCGCCAATGGCGGAGTCAATCCGCTCACGAAAGAAGTCGTGCTCGCTCCTCAGCACGTTCGCGATATTCTGAGCGTGATGTTTACATGCGGCATGTACGACTCCGCCGGTGAATGGGCATTTCATGTTGGCCTTCCCGCAAAAAGTGGAGTCAGCGGTGGGCTCATCACCGTCGTCCCTGGCGTCATGGGTATCGCCACTTACTCACCGCGAATCGATAGCAAGGGTCATAGTCTGCGAGGAGTTCGGGCGATTACCGATCTCGCCAGCGACCTTCAACTGAGCGTGTTCACGTCGACGAGCTTGCAAGGCCGTGAGCTCGCGACTCCATAGCGCCGGCCGCCGTCATCTCCATAAAACGAGCTTTTTCTCGAATTTCTAAAACCGTATTCGCATTCAAATAACTCATCCCGCTGCGAATACCACCGCATATTTCAAGAACGGCATCTCGCACATGTCCCTTGATAGCAACAGACCGACTCTCGCCTTCCGGCGCCATTCCCTCCGGCACGCCACCTCGCCACGAAACTTGTGCTGCCTTCGATGCCATGCCACGATACTGTTTGCGACCGGCAACAATTTCCCCCGGAGTTTCAATACAACCTGAAAGCATCGATCCCAGCATCACGGTGTCGGCTCCGGCGGCCAACGCCTTCACAATATCACCAGAAGTCTTGAGTCCACCATCCGCAATAATCGGTATATCGCGCCCCTCAATTGCCTGTGCGCAGAGTGCAATCGCCGTGAGCTGCGGAACTCCACAGCCGGTGATAATTCGCGTAGTGCACATCGATCCAGGACCGATTCCAACTTTGATCGCGTCAGCGCCGGCGTCAGCCAGTTCGATCGCTGCATCTGGCATCGCAATATTTCCGGCGATCGTCTGAACGTGAGGTGCCATATCTTTTAGCCACTTGAGTGTCTCGATCATCTGCGCCGAATGCCCATGAGCAATATCCAAAACGATCACATCGACACCGACTTTGAGCAACGCCTTCGCTCGCTCCCGCGCCTCATCTCCAACACCAATACTGGCACCGACAACACTGCCGGGTCGAGCCTGCAATGCCCGCTTCGCTTCAGCCACCTGATCGGCCTGAGCATCAATCGACATGAACCGATGAATCGGTCCAAAGCCTCCCTCTTTCGCCATCGCCACGGCCATTGCCGCTTCCGTCACCGTGTCCATATTGGCACTGATGAGCGGCACGCGCATTGAGAGTGACTTTGTCAAACGCGTATCCAGCGCCGGATCTCTTCGCGAGCGGACATCCGAACGACTCGGCATCAAAAGAACATCGTCAAAAGTCAAACCACGGCCGCGGCCTGAAAGCGCCTGACGTGGAAAAATGAGAGCAGAAGCAGGATTCGTCATCATGTTATCAATTCACGAATGAACATGGCGGATGTCAATATCTGTGCACTTTTGCGTCATCCAACGCTTTCGCTTGAGCCCCAGTTTCCGCATGGCATAAAACAAAAGAAACCGAGGGGGCCCCTGCCATGCAAAACACTTCCAAGTCCTCCATAGTCCACAACCTCAAAAAACCTTTCTCGCTCCTCTTTGTCATCGCGACACTCTCGTCCACCGCGTTTGCGTTCCCCGCATGGCCACCCAGTTGGCTCCCGGTTCCTGTCGGTTGGCCATCGGCACTTTTGCCTGCCCAGCCGCCTGTGCCACCGCTGGAGCGCCTGCCGCGACTCCATCTCGACAAAGCTCGGGTGTCGATATCGGGCGTCTCTTCCGGTGCCTTTATGGCCGTCCAAATGCACCTCGCTTATTCTTCGGTCATCAAAGGTGTTGGCAGCGTCGCAGGAGGAATTTGGGAGTGTGCAAAGGGGGACTCGGCCCGCGCTCAGAATGTCTGCATGCAGAGCCCGACACAAATCGTCGTCAAAGAACACCTCGACTTGGCCAGTCGGCGTGCCTCACAAAGTGAAATTGAGCCCCTCAGCGGCGTTCGCGATTCGCGCGTTTACATTTTCGCCAGCCAGAAAGACATGATCATCCGCCCCGGTGAAAGCGACAAACTGGCAGAGTTCTACCAAGCGCTGGTACCAGCGGGTTCAATTCAACGCGCAAGCCATAGCTCTGCAACCCACGGATTCCTCACATCCAATTTCGGCAATCTCTGCTCAATGATGGGAACCCCTTGGCTTCTCAATTGCGGGTACGATCTCGCCGGAGAAATTCTGACGCAGACCGATCCGCAAAATACCGCGCTCTCTGCCCCAGGAGCAGTCGACAACTCCTCGCTGGTGTTTTTTGACCAACGAGCTCTCATCGGAACCGGCGCCGTGATGCACAGCTGGGGCGCCGCCTATATTCCGAAAGCTTGTACCGGACCTTCGGCACACTGCGGGCTACATGTGGCACTGCACGGATGTCAGATGAATCCTGACTTTATCGATCGACAGTTTGTGGACCATGCCGGCTTCAATGAATGGGCCGAGACCAACCGTCTCGTTGTTCTCTATCCGCAGGCCGAAAAGACGAGTGATAACCCCTACGGGTGCTGGGACTGGTTCGGCTACACCGGACCAAGTTACACTTCAAAATCTGGAAAACAGATCCAAGCGCTGCGTGCGCTGATGAAAGAAATCGGAATCTAGACCGCCCGGTGGACCGTCGCGATCTGACCTGTTAGCCTATCGAAATGAAAGCACATTTGCGCACCACGGCCATGACCAGTTTTCTGTCGCTCGCTGGACTCCTGTCGCCATGTACCCACTCACAGGCGTCGGGTCTTGATGTGCAACTCAAGGACATCAAACGATCCTTTTACTTCATCAAAGAAGCACCCGAAGCCTGCCGCAAACTCACGCGGATTGAAGTGCGAGAGCTCGGACCACTCACACATTGCCACCCCGAAGACGACCGCGTCGAGTGCCCGACAAAGTCAGGTAAAACCGTCGTTGCTTTTGAAGAAAAATCGGCCTGTGAGGCGGCCCTCAAAAAGCCCGTTGTGCCAAACAAAGCCCAGTAGGCGCTAATAAATAAAATCGATGCTGTTTCTCGAGAGGTGCGTCGGCATCTCACTTCCTGCCGGCGTCGCCGAGTACTGCAGCTCCCAACGATAACGCCCTTTTACCATCCACGGATCATTCGCCAACATCGGCAGCTCGATCTGTGATATCAATCCGTCAGCTACAAACTCCCAAATCGGCGTCTTTGCAACAAGGTCAATCGATTCGCGCGACAGAATCTCGATTCGCGACAATGTCACTTTGGTGGCTGTTCGCACAAAACTTGATGGAATCCGCGGAGGACGCAGAACGAGCGAGCGCCCTCGCGTCTCAACAGCCGACACCGTTGGCAAGAAGTCTTCGACTGGCGTTTGATTGGCCGGCAGCACAATCGAGGACAGTTCCTCGTAATCGTATCCCGCAAAGTTCACTCGTGTCGGTTCATACTTTTTCAACGTCCGTACGACCCATGTCGAGGCGCCACCATACGAGGTGAGAAGACTTCTTTTCTCATTGGCCATCAAACGCTTCACATCAGTCACAATCAAATCACCCGAGTGATCCGTGAGCGCCGTTGCGATCACTGCACGCCCTGCCGGCACCGCGCCCGTCTGCACCACAATAGACGACTTTAATGGCACCTCCGCGATCGGAAGATCCATCGTCATCGGCGCCGCCGTCGGCGAAATCGCAACCGACCGAACAGAGTAGGACTTAAATTTCAGCCGATTGATCAAATCAAAAAAAGACTTTCCATCTTGAAGGTCCGAGATCATGCCCTTGAAATCAAACTGCGCAGCAACAGCAGCGACGGTCTTCGTCGCAGAACCGTCGCCCTCAAGCGCAAGGCGATAACGTGGTTTATTGAGAGTCACCGGAACAAGGAGCAAAACCGACTCTGTTTGACCTGGGATGGAGAGGTTCGACGGCATTTCGATCTCTTGACCGTACACGGATTGCTTATCGACATCAGGCGATAACAATCGGGTCAAATCCAGAGTCGACAAATCCGCCTTCTTGAGTGCCGCGAACACCAGACTCACATCCAGCACACCATCTGTTTTGAGCGAGCCAAACCCTGAAGTCTTCCCGCTCAAAACTGTCGCCGGCTTCAACTCACGTTTCAGACGATAGACATGCTCACCAACCTGTTCACGCAGCTGAGTCAACCGAACAAAGCCCGGAGCCTGGATGGTTACGTCTTCAGCGCTGCTCCATGCCGACGGTATTCCCACTCGCCCATCCACATCCGTCCGCAGTCGATTTCCAAGAAATGGCTGTCCTTCGCGAAGGCCGATCAAAACCTCAGCGCCGACAACTGCTCGATCACTTTCATCGAGAACCTGCAGAAACTTGCCAGCCGACACCGCAACGGCCGTCTGCTCGACTAGGAGACCTTTCTCATTTGGTTTTTGCGCGCAGGCAGAAACGGCTCCAACGAGAAAACTGAGTAAAATCAAACTCCGAGTCGACGCCATGGTATTGGCTCTATCGATTCTTCTCTTTGAAACCAAGGGTTTGAACCCTTTTCAGCCAGCGCCACCTGATAACTTTGACGCAGTAATGGAGTACCTACGCACCCATATCCGATCACTCTCATCAAAGAATCGCTCGGTCAGACGGCCGCCGCAGGCCTCGATCACTCGGCACGAAGCCGCGTTCTCATCGCCACAGGTCAACATGATGTCCGAAATACCCAGTCGCGCACAGATTGGAATCGCAAGCATCAACATGCTCTGCGCATAACCGCGGCTCCGGAACGAGGGCGCGACGGCATATCCAACATGCCCACCGCGCCTCTTGAGCGCCTCGCTGAGCCGATGACGAACGTGCAGCCGCCCGACAATCTGACCATCGACAAAACCGTACAACATGGTGTTTGGCACAAAGCCTTCGGGCAGCTCCAGACCAGCCGCATTTTTCTGAAGTCTCTCAAGGTACTCCGCAAATGGCAGCCCCGGCCGCCAATCAAAAGCATACCAGGACAACTCGTCTTGTGCCCAAAGCTTCGCCCCCTGAATGAACGCGAACTCATCGCTTTCAGTGAGCGGCCGCAAAAGCAACTCACTCACCTCGCAATGACCTTCATCAGCGCATCGCGACTCGGGTCCAAACAAGCTTTTGTGAACTTCTCAATACCCTGCGGGAGATCGGGATGCCGCGGCTCCACCAAAACCTTGGAAAAATCGATGGCGAGTTTTTCGCCGGCCCGCTTTACATCAAGCTCAAATTGAAACTCGGAGTCGACAGTGGCGCCAAACGACCACGGCATCTTACAGCGCATTTTGCCCTTGGCCTTCACTTCTTTGCCGTCGAGCACTTGAACGCTCGCGCCTTCGATCGATCGGGTAAACTCGGCCGCTCGTTCCAGCGCCGCCTCAAACGACACGCCGCCAAGAGTCTCAACGTAGTTCTTCTCGATCAGCTTCAATTCAACCGAGGTCCCGAAGGCCCCCTTCTTTTTGATCGTTTCGGCAAAAACCACCGAGGACACCAAGACAAAGGGCAAGAGAAACGCAGAACACACATTCATCGCGACACTCGTACCAATTGCTCGTCGCTTCTTCACTTCGGCCTTCACTTCGATCCTCGCTATCAACGACCTCACCCGGTCGCCGACTATCCTTCATAGAATGAACTTTGCCGGGCGTGCAATGCAATTCAAAAAGAAACCCGGCCCCAAAGAGGCCGGGTTATTCTAATTTTGGTACAGTGCAAGTCTTACTTCTCGCAACCAAGAACATCTTTAATCGCGCTGTAGAAAACATCCTTCGGAAGCGCTCCAGCCGCCATTTGCGGCGCACCGTTCTTGGGAATGAAAAGAATCGAAGGAACCGAGCGAATCTCAAAGAGACCGGCGAGCTCTTGTTCTTGATCGGTGTCGACTTTGAAAATATCGACTTTGCCATCGTACTCTTGAGCCAACTCGTCAAGCACCGGCGCCAGACGCTTACAGGGCCCACACCATGTCGCATAGAAATCAATGATGACCGGGCGATCGCCTTTAAACGACCATTCACCGCCTTTTGTATAGTCAAAGATCTTTTGTTTGAATCCATCGGTCGTCAAAGTCTGCGTCATATTTGCCATTTTGGCCTCGCTTTCATGATATTAATATATTACAATATTGTAATATGTCAAGGTCATTCAAAAAGCCCAAGACGGCAAAAAGTCTAGAAAGAGCGACAGACAGCGGCGCCTGCTGCCAAGAGATGGCTGAAACCCTGAAAGCACTCTCGCACCCGGTCCGACTTAAAGTCCTCCTGCTGCTCGCCCATGGTCCCAAAAGCATCAGCGAGCTTCACGCCGGCTGCGAGTCCTGTAGCCAGTCACAAATGTCTCAGTTTGTGTCGCGAATGACGCTTGAAGGCCTTATCTCATCAACTCGAGACGGACGAAAAAAAGTGGTGCAGATCACTGATGCTCGCGTCAAACAAGCCATCCACGCCTTGGTGAAGATCTACGCTCCATAGTCCTCAGCTGAGGACACTCGCCTCTTCCGCCAACCAGATCCCACTTCGGCTACACTGCCCAACCACTTTTCCATTGAGCTGAACGCCGTCAAAGCACGTGTTCTTTGAAAGACTCTGGTGGGTCGACGCTTGAACGACCCACGACTCATCCGGCTGAACCAAGATCGCACGCAATGGTTGACCAAGCCTCAGATGTCCAAACTCATCGTCAAGTCCAAGAAACCGCGCCGGCTCAGTCGAAAGCACTTGAACCGCTCTTGTCTGCGACAGGCGGCCACGCGAAACCAAATCGAGAACAACCGGAACCATCGTCTCCAAACCCAATGTACCAAATGTCGCTTCTGCAAAAGGCTTGGCCTTTGATTCGCGGTCATGAGGTGCATGATCTGTCGCAACCCAATCGATGTCACCCGCAGCCAGCGCATCGATGAGCGCCTCGCGATCTTCTACGGATCGGATCGGCGGATTCATCTTAAACGATGTCTCGTCTTCGCGAATATCATCGCTTGAGAAATAAAGATGGTGCGGACTCACTTCGGCAGTGACGCGCAACCCTTGCTCTTTTGCGGCTTTCACCAAAGCGATCGACCCTTTGGCCGAAGTATGAAGCAAGTGGTAGCGCGCGGCTGGAGCTGATTTCAATAGGCGCAAATCACGAGCAACCATATCCGTCTCATGCTCGGGGCCGTAAGGCTTTAAGCCCAAAGCCCGTGTCACCGGGCCATCCGCCAGCGGTCCTGGCGCGCCAAGCGTCTCGGCATGCTGAAGGAAGGGTAAATTCAGCGCTTCGATTCGCTTAAAGATCTCAAGCTGAACAGCATCGTCGGCGACACCTTTTCCATCGTCAGTAACGGCGCGAGCTCCCGCCGCAGCCAGCGATTCAAGGGGAGCCACCTCAATACCCTTTTGGCCAATGGTGCCAGCAACGGAGAGATAGACCGCCACTCCCGTCAGACGTGAAGCACGATCAAGCTCTCGCTCGGCCAACTCCATCACCTCAACAGAATCCATGATCGGCTTCGTATTCGGCATCGTTAAAAGAGCACCAACACCGCCATAGAGCGCAGCCCTTAAACCCGTCTCTGGCGTTTCCTTTTCAGGCTGCCCGGGCGTTCGCAAATGCACTTGGGTATCAACGGCAGATGGCATCAACACCAATCGTTTACGACGATTGATTCGCGCCGCCGCCGGCTTCAGGTCGACCAGCCGACCTCCACGAACAAAGACATCGACATGCTCGCGAGTCGTCGCGGCAGTCCAAAGCTCAACGTCGGGAATTACAACAAGTTCATCGGAATGAGGCGTCAGTGTCCAATTGCTCATGACCTAGAACTATCAAGCCTGTTTGGGGTCTGCAAGCAGCCCCCAAAGCAATGACGTTCTGGGAATTCTAACGACGAATTCCAGGAAAGAACTCTGCAAGTGCAGTATGGTCGCGGAACCAGTAGTTGAGTCCGGGAGCGACGAAAGTCGACTCGACAATTCGACCTTCAATGCAATC
The DNA here is from genome assembly GCA_016791465.1 of Pseudobdellovibrionaceae bacterium. Taxonomy (GTDB): domain Bacteria; phylum Bdellovibrionota; class Bdellovibrionia; order Bdellovibrionales; family JAMPXM01. Next base: position 14,173 of record JAEUWE010000362.1, on the reverse strand, counting down.
AGGATCGTAACCTGCGTGCTCTGCACGACAGCCCGAAGTATCCCAGGCTTTTGACGAATAAGTGATTCGGTAGCCAAGAAACTCTCCGCCCTGCATCACTCTCTGAACCAAATCCAGAGTCACAACCTCGTCGGCAGCAAAGTCGCCTTCGAGAATTGTATCGCCCCAGATTTGAGCTTGATCGAGCGCAATGGCCTCGAGCTCTGCTCGGGTATGGGTATCGAGTTGATTTGTCGCCAAATCAACAAGCTCATAGTCCAAGGCGAGGGCTCTTTGCGCCGAGCGTACACGGTCAACCCAAACGCGAGAATCACCGCCTGAACGATCCGCATGAGCTTCGGCCACACCGACCACAGACACGCCGACGAGAACCGCGATGAGGGCAAGAAGAGAGAGGATCGAAGAAGCATGAAACCGAGAGAGAAATAATGCTGCTTTTTCAGAGACCTTGAGTGTTTTCATGGCATTGTCGTACCGCCGCCGGCCCCCAAAGCCAAATGCGCAGCGACTAACATGTTATGCATCAAATGTATGATAAACCGGAGTCTCGCAAGAGGCGACGCAGCCGCATCAACGGCAATCCCTGAATCCCCGTGGGGTCGTCGGAGCGAACGGCGTCAAAGAGCGCAATGCCCCGCTCTTCGATTTTGAATGAACCAGCGCAATTGTACGGCTTGTCAGCTCGGAGAACAGCCCGCCGCTCGTCGGCCGATATCCTCGCAAACTGGAGCCGAGCTGCTTGCAGTGAAACACGCGGCCTGCCGCCCCGTGCCACCACCGCAACTGCCGTCAATAGCCACGCCGACCGACCCGCCATCATCGCCAGAAATCGATCGGCGCGTGCAAATGACCCGGGCTTGCCGGCAATGAGCTGCAACTCTGGCACATAAAGAAGCTGGTCAGAACCGATGACAAGAGTGCTCACTCTACTGCGTTGAGCCACGGTCTGCCAAACCGCATTCGCCTTTGCTGAAGCCAGGCGCCGAGTCACCCGTTTTGCCAGCAGCAACGTCAACGGTTCCCCATCGATAATCTGCCTCTGAAGCCTGCGCTCATCGAGGTCTGCGGGCCGCACCTCAAACTGACGATGTCCAAGCAGCTGCGCCAAAAGACGCTGCCGGGCCTCGCTCTGACTCGCGAGTATCACTCTCACGCGGGATCCACGCCGACCGCATAGCACCATTCCGGTGTGGGCCGAACAAGCTTGCGCGACCGTGTATCAAAGAGCCCAAAAAGAAAGCGCGCCACACAACAGGCCTCGCCTTTGTCGTTCAACATGGTCTGAGTCATGGCCATCGTTTTGCCACCATCCCACGCCTCGGTCTCGGATCGAATTTCAACTGTCTCGCGAAGACGAATCTCTCGACTAAAACGAATTTGAATCTCAAGAACTATCGGCCCAAGCCCACTCTCTTCAATCTTCTTCAGACCGTAGCCACGGGCATCAATGATATCCCAACGAGCCTGCTCAAAGAGCTGCAAATAGGTCGCGTTGTTCATATGCCCAAAGGTGTCGAGATGTTGTTCTCGAATCAGAATCGACTGCGAAAATATCACCGATTGCCACCGCGCCGCTCTGACGCAGGCCCTGCCGCTTCGGCACTGCTCATCGGCTCAATACCACCAAGACGCCCAAGGAGTTCGTTGCGCTCGCGCTCCTCAACTCCCTTCTGCTGAAGAACGCTCGAGAACAGCGAGACAAATTGAACCATTCCCCCCTCATCCAGACCGGCGGTCGAACGAAGCTGTAGCCATGCGCTATCTTCGCGCTCAGGGCACGGGCCATCCGAAATCTCGCAGAGTTCATCGACAAGCTGCTTGCGCGTCTTCGCAAACTCCGGCGCACGCTCCGCCAGTGGCTTAAAGCGAACAGTAAGAGCCGTGTCAGCAAGCGCGAGGCGAAACCACTCTTCAACCGCCTGATCCAAAACCGTCCGACCACCAAGGCGCTCGAAGAGCTTCTTCTCATTGATCACCTTGGGCCGCTTTTCGCGGCGACGACGCTTGCGACGACGAGCCTCGGCACTGTCCGTCCAAAGCTGCGTGAGAGCAAAAGAAACGAGAACAAGAACGACAGTCAAAACGCGAGGCCATGTTTTCTTCATGGCCTCTATCGTCCCGAAAGGAGCGGGCGAGGTCAATTCACACTATCGGTTCAAAGCGTAGGCAATTGCACGAATCTCATCGTCGGTGATCCGCCCCGAATAAACACCCATGCCGCCCCGATTCGACGAGATCGCATTCTTAATCGAGGTAAAGCTCGACCCACGCTTCGAGGATGTCGCAAAAGCATTGTGACACGAGGCACAGCTCTGGTTCGAGGAGGTCTTTGTCGTGTCAGCGTAAAGCGCGGCCCCGTCCAACGTCCGGATATAGAATGCCGCATTGGTGCCCGAGATGTGGTCATACAGACCGGTCACTGTTGTGTTGGCGATAGCACAGTCATAGAACTGCCCTTTGCTCATCGCTGCATTTTGATGAGCGCAAGGCTGGCCGTCTGTATGCAACTGGTGATTGGCGCTGTCGTCGTTGCAAATTCGCAAAGTCTGGCCAACAAACATGAGAACCGGAGAAGACGAACTGTTCCATGCCATTGTGCCTGTTCCAGCAGGAATGCGGAAAACAATACGATTGCCGTCGCTAGTTCCACAAAGGTCGCGAATCAATTCCGAGGTGGTGCGCGCCGATGCCAACACACTCGTCGAGCCATCTGGCCAAATCGCTGTCACCTGTACACTCACCCGACCGGACTTATCACAGGTCACAAAACGGGTTTCAGGCCCAGTTCCTGATTTCAATACGCAATTGCCCGTGTTGTCAGAAAGCGACCAGCTCAAAACCGAATCCGCAATACGCGTGCCGCTAGCGACGACTTTGTACTCAACGCCACCTTGAAACGATTGCCCCTCAGACACGACAATCCCAGACGAATTGAACGTTGTGAGTTTAAAATCGGAACTGCCAACTCCTGCGCCCGCCGCACCCAGTGAGCTCAGTTCTCCCGAATTAGGATCATAGTGAAAACCACCATCGCAGTTTTGAAACAAGCCAATCGTCACAAGCCCCGCAACGACCAATGTGATCGATGTCTTCTTGATTCGATTCAGACGATCAGCTCGCCCGTTCTGGTCATGGCCCATGCACAGCCTCCTCAACAAGGTTGCACGACGTCTCACTAAGATCCTATCGGGGGGGCGCCAACTCGACTTGAGTCGAGCCATCGTTTTCTAAGAGAGATTTTCGTATCAAGACGAGACGTCTCAAAAACACACGACCATCACCACTCAAACTCAAGTTCCGCCCGATCAGTATGCGGAAATGCAAAAAAGCGATGTCGATTTAGTCGACACCGCTCCTCTGAAACTCAAGTGACTGTCAAAGTTTTGCAATCACCTTGCTACGGCGTTGAATGCGCCAGCACTACCGAATGGCCGTCGCACTCACCGGTTCACGAGCCAGGACACCAGGGCGACGCGAATCGCGAACCCGCTCCATCAGCGAAAGAACATGCTCCAGTGGACCACTGGCCATCTTCGATAGAAAGCGCACGACTGACGACGACAGACCCATTTTCGCTTCGAGATGTCCAAGACTAACGGAGTCTTCCGAAAGCTGTTCGAGAAGGCGACTCAAACGATCCGTCGTCTTTGGATAAACGTCGATTTGATAACCATCCGTGAGACCGGAGAACTCTGCAGCCTTAGCAAGCGCCCGATCGAGACCACCAAGCTCATCGACCAACCCCAACTCAACGGCTCGGCGACCCGACCATACTCGCCCCTCTGCGATCTTCTCAACATCCTCGACCTTTTCAAAACCTCGAGACTCCGCGACAACGTTGATAAATCGACGATACGTTCGCTCAACACCCGCTTGAATCGCGTCGGATTCTTTTTTTGCAAGCGGGCGCGTGAAGTTGCCAAAGTCAGCGTAAGGATGCGTCGCCACCCGATCGAACTGAACACCGAGCTTATTTTTGAATAGCGACTCAGCGTTGAAGAGCACTCCAAACACACCGATTGAACCGGTGATCGTCGTCGGCTCGGCCAAAATATGGCGAGCTCCAGCCGCCATATAGTAGCCCCCCGAAGCCGCGATATCGCCCATCGACGCCACGACCGGACGGTCCTCATCAAGAACTGCAAGCTCACGCCAAAGCACATCGCTCGCGAGCGCATCGCCACCAGGACTATTGATCCGCACAACCACTGCAGCAACGTCGTCATCATCTTTAATCTCGGCGAGCGCCGATAAATAGGTGTCATCACCCACTTGACCGCGAGTGCTCTCGCCTTTGACGATTTCGCCTTCGGCAACGAGCAGCGCGATCTTGCGCTTCTCTTTACCGCGACTCTTGGTGGCAGCGTACATCTCACTCACGGAAACATACTTTGGCTCGTCGCTTTCTCCCCATTTCGCGGCCTCGTGAACCAGATCATCAAACTCATCAGAAAAAAGAGTCTCGGTGATCAAGCCCGCTTTTTTGGCGTCGTCGATTGATTGAATTGAGAGTTCCGAAACCCACTCATCCACCTTCTCCGATGGAACCTTCGCCTTTGCACTCAGCGCCGTTCGCACATCTCCCCAAATGTCTGCAATCAGGGTCACCAGCTGCTCTTTGTTCTCAGGACTCATGCGATCAAGAATGAGCGGCTCGATCGCCGACTTAAAGCGTCCGACTCTGAAGATCAGCGGCTGCACTTCAAGCTTTGTGAACAGTCCCTTCAGAAAGGCCTCTTCTATCGCCAAACCGTTGAGCTCGATATCACCGTTTGGTTGAACATAGGCCTTTTCAGCCACAGTGGCCAAATACAAGCCCTTCTCATCCAAGCGATCAGCATAGCTCATCAAGAACTTCTTCGACTCTTTAAAAGACTCAAGCTCTCGCCGAATTGCAGTCGCGGACGCCCACCCCATGTTGGGATTGCGGATATCCAGCACTGCGCCAACAATTCGGCTGTCCTCTTTCGCCGCGCGAATCGCCCGAATCAATTTCGATAATCGAATACGGTGCCCACCATCTTCAAAAATCCACTCGACAGATGGAGCTCCGTCGACCACCTGACCGTCGAGAAGAATATGCAGCACCGACTGTGGCTCAACTGAAACTTTCGCCGTCCACTGCACATTGCTCGCGATTAAAACCAGCAATAGCGGGATGCCGACAACAACCAAAAGAACGCCCGCAAACGTGCCAGCGGCCGCTGATAAAAATGAGCGAAGAAAACCCTTCATGCGTGAATTCCTTTTCTGCGAGAACGAACAAACTCAATTGCCGCCGGCGCTACGGAAATCAAAATAATGGCGATGATAACAAATTTAAAATTGGCGCGCACGTAGGGCTGATTGCCAAACAAAAAGCCAAGCGAAAGAAAAATCGTGATCCAACTGATCGCCCCGCCGACGCTAAAACTCAAAAAACGCAACCAATGCATCTTGGCCGCGCCGGCGACAAACGGAGCATAGGTTCGAATAATCGGGAGAAAGCGCGCCAACACAATCGTCTTTCCTCCGTGCCGAAGAAAGAATGCCTCCGTACGCACGAGGTGCTCTTGCTTCACAAATGCGATCTTGCCATTGGCGACAAGACGCTTTGAAGCCCAGCGCCCAACATTGTAATTCACGAAGTCACCGGAGAGGGCGGCGACAATTAGCGCCAGTCCCAATATCCAAACATTGAGACCCGCACCCGGAAGTGCACAAACGGCGCCCGCAGCAAACAGCAGCGAGTCTCCCGGCAAAAATGGCGTCACAACCAAACCAGTTTCAGCAAAAACGATCAAAAACAAAATGACATAAACCCAAGGCCCCATCGTCTGCGAAAGACCTTCAAGAGCTGTTGGCATATCGTGAAAAAGTGCGATGAAAAACTGTACAAGAGCGTCCATAAGTCCGACAGCGTAGCCAGCTGTACCAGAAAAGGGTATCGTGCGAAGACTCAAAGCTCCGCCGCGTCATTGACAGAAAGGCCTCCGAGAAAGCCATGAAACGGTATGACCGAATTCTTATCTGCCTTGTTTTTAGTCTGCTCCAAACAGTGCCGGCTCTCGCCGAACTGCAGTATGTGCCGAATCGCCAACTCACCGGAATTGTCGTCGTGATTCATGGTTGTCTACAGTCAGCTGAGTCCATGGCTCTCGGGACCGATATAAACTCTGCCGCCGAGCGGAATGGCTGGGTTATGCTCTACCCGCAGGTTCCAGCCGGAAGCAACCCGGCCAACTGCTGGAACTGGTACGACAAGCAAAACCAATCGGCATCAACCGGCCAACTCAAAAAAATCGCAGAACTCATTTCACGTGCGCAGCGCCGCTATTCGCTCGAAAGTAAACCCATCTTCCTAATGGGAATCTCATCAGGTGGAGGCACTGTTGCCGGCGCCATTGCCTGTTTCCCCTCGCTCTTCAAAGCGGCGGCGATCCATTCTGGCCCGGTCTATGGCTCTGCACAAAACCTGAGCGATGGGGTCGCCGCACTCAAGAATGGCCCGCCCGTGACGCTTCCATCTCGCTTCTGCCAACCGAGCAAAACATCGGCGTCGATCCTCGTCATCCAGGGGCTTCAAGATAAGGTCGTCCATCCTGATCACGGATTTCGTTTGGTGACTGACTTTGGCGCGGCCTTCTCGGCGATTCCGACTCGAGAAAATGCGAAGGTCGTATCGATCGCGGATGATTCCAAGCGAATGATATGGACGCAAGGAAAGCAATCGCTCGAGCTCGTTGAAAACAGCAAGCTCGGTCACGCCTGGGCCGTCAAGAAAGACGACCCGCTAAAAGGTCGCCTGCCGTTCTTTGAAGTCACATCGTTTGCATCGACTGAACTCATTGAAGCATTCTTTAAAGAACACTCGCGCTGAAAGCTAAAGCTTAAACTCGTCGCCGTCGTGAGCGAACTGCCACTCAATTTCCGCAAGTGGCCGCCCCGCCTTCATTGCGCGGGCACGGTAGGCGTCAAGAAAGTCTCGGGTCTGACGTTCAGCATCGCCAATCTTGCGATCGCTTGCCGACGGATCGTGGTGCGCAAAAAGAATGCGCTTCACTCCCTCCCGCAATGCGATCTCAAGACCGATGGGCGCGGCCGAATGCCCCCAATTCATGTGCTCAAGGAACTCCTGAAGAGTATACTGCGCATCAAAAAAGCAAAGGTCCGCATTCTTATAAAGGAGAGCGTCTTCGCCTAGGTCGAGGGGACTGATACGAGTGGCCTCGTTGTCCACGCAGTGGGCATAGACGCGACGCCCTCGCGCCGATGTCTCTTCGACACGATAGCCCCAGCACGGATCCGGATGATCGAGCTGGTACGGCGTAACCTTTACACCTTGAAGCTCAAGCGGCTGCCTAGGGTCGAGACGGTGAAAACTGATTTTAGAAAGCAGTTGTTCGAACGGTACCGGAAAGAACGGCTTCTTAAAAACCTGCCGAACACAGAGCTCAAGGTCGCTCTGCACGGCGTAAAGATGGATGCGATTGCCGGGAACAAAAATCGGCGCAAAAAACGGAAGCCCGACGATGTGATCCCAATGGAAGTGCGTGAAAAAAAGATGAATCTCGCCCTGGCCCTTGCCGTGCGGGCCCTGCATCAGGCGCTCGCCGAGGCGACGCAGCCCAGATCCGGCATCGATAATGATGCGTCCGGCATCAGACTCGACTTCTGCACACGAGGTCTCACCGCCGTAACCTGCACCCTTCCATGCCGGAAGCTCACGGACAAAAGATTCAATGCGATCCGCCGTGGCCGCACCCGTTCCTGTGAACTCCTTGAGGACATCGACCAATAGCTCCTGCATCACTGCCGGAGACTTCGGTGCTGGAATAGATCCGCGTACACCCCAAAATCGAACTACCATTGCGTCGCTCTTTCTCTAATCGATGGACCGATATTCGACCTTCAAAATCTCGAGCTCTTCGTCACCTTTTGGCGTCTTCACAATAACGGCATCACCGGCTCTGGCCTGCAAAAGCGCCTGACCGATCGGCGAGATCCAGCTGACTTTGCCGACCTTCGCGTCCGTCTCGTCAATTCCAACGATCTTGTACGTCCGCTCAATATCATTCTCATCCAGCACGGTCACCGTCGCTCCGAAAAGAACCTTCTCTCCCGATTGTTTTTCGGGCTGTACAACTTCGGCCATATCAATCCGTCGCTGCAGAAAACGAAGCCGTTTATCGATTTCCCGAAGACGCTTTTTGCCATAAGTGTAGTCCGCATTTTCAGAACGATCCCCATTGCTTGCAGCCCACGCGACAACCTCAACGACCTTGGGACGCTCAACATGCAGGAGTTCGGCAAGCTCGCTCTTCAGACGTTCAAAACCTTTGAGCGTGATGTAGTTCTTCCCGCCTTTGGGAATCGGCGACGACTCCTCTTCTGACTCCAAAAGCTCTTCGGAATCCAAAGCGTCCTCTGCTGCTGAATCTTCGTTAACGAACGCCTTGCTCATCGATGACACCCATGTTCTCGTAAAGATCTCTTATGCTATCTCCCTCCGGCGGCATCGTCTACCATCTGCGCGCTCTCAGCCAAAGGTTGAGGTTTCGAGGTCTATCGCAGGGCGACCTTTGGCAAGGAACCAGGGGTAGTGCTTCGTCCGAGCTCAAAGCATTCCTGAATCGAAATCGAATCAGAACATTGCTGCTGATTGGTCCTAGTGGCGGTTATTTGATCGATCCGACCATCTTTCGCGAGACCATCGTTCAGCAGCTCTTTGTCAGCGAGCCCGATCGACTCGCTCGTCTCATTTTTCGCTGGCGCTTTCGTAAAAGTCGAACCGGTATTCGTGCCATCACCTTCGACGACCGCATCGATCGAATCCCATTCTTTCGTCGAGGCTCGGGCGAAGAACTTCGCCAGGAGTTCGCTGAGTTCCAACGCACCAACGGCGGTCCTCTTGGGGTGGTGTTCTGGGGCGTTCTTGGTCAGATCGCGTTGCATCGATCGGAGTGGACATGCACCGCGCACGAAGGCGCCGAGCAAGTCCGGCTGATGCTCGAGGGGATTCCCTGGGCCTCACTTCACGATAGCCTCTCCGCTAGGCTTTATCCTTCTCTTTCACATCGGCCTGCGACCACACCACCTCTTCAGTTCGAAACAGGCCTTTCTGCTCGAGCACATGAAATCGCCGAACTCAATTCCATGAGCCACACCGCCACCGATCACGAAACCGACTGGATCGATCAGCACGGCCCGGTCACCGCGTTCTGCTGGCCACTTTCGGCCTCACGCCTGCATTGGTGTCATTGGTATGCATCGTCTTAGCGCACGTTTGGACACGCGAGCAACGCCTTCAAGCTCAAGCGCAGAGATGCAAGATACTGAGCCTCTTCATAGAGGCTGATGTCGTCCTCACTCAACTTCTCACCGCGCGACTTTTTATTTGCCACATCAAGAAGCCGCTGATTGATATTCTCGGTTGCAGCCAACTTCTTTTCCGAACGCTCGCGAACCTGTGCAAGCTCTGAGCGCGCCTCGCAGAGAGGTGCAAAACCGGGAGCCGTCGTCCGCAGTTTTTCTGCAAACTGTTCAACCAACCGCGGATCTTCAGTTTTGGCGGGAACATTTTTGTGTAGCCATACTGCAAACTCAAGAATCCACTGCTTTAGTTCATACTGACGACCGTACATCACGCTGGCCGAGGCTTTTTCCTCACTCAACTTTTTCAAGTCTTGATCAACCGTTTTTTCAAGATCCGCCAAGTACTTCCCACTCGTTTCCCGCTCATCCATCACGGCCGCTACGATTAGTCCTGTCGGCAGCAATACCGCTGTCGACGCTAAACCCAGCATTGCAGGTCGTGAACCTTTGATCGCAGCCATCACGCCGCCAAAACGCGCCGACGCCCAACCACCCAAATACTTCTTAAAAGCCACCTTGCCGAGCTTGAAAATCAGACCGCCAGTTAAGAACACACTCACATTACTCGACACCATCTGGGAGATCTCAAGATCACGACGAAGCCGCTGGCCACAGGCCTTCAAGTTTTCGCGCGGTTCAATCCGTAAACAGTGTCCTCGCACTTCCTTCCAAAACGGAGTCGACTGCAACAGCGCCGACACGAGGTGCGATCGCGATCCAAAAAACGACTGGTCTGCATGAACAAGATCGTAGGTCGCCAAAAATCCAGCCGATGAAACGACAAGCCAAGCAAGCTCCGCATCGAGAACACGCTTCAACTCATCAACCGAACTTGGAATCGCCCGCCTCAAGACATTCTGAAACCCGTCAGCCGAAAGCGTTACGCGCCGGTCATTCGACCACTCATAAAGGTACATGAGATCCTTCGCCCAAAGCGCCGCCGCCTGATCCACTTGTGCCCGAAACCGCATTTCGTCTTCAATCTCTTGATTCGCTGCTTTCGCTTGGCGCAGCTGCTCAACCGCGCTCTCGTCAGCCGCAGCAGCCCCATTTGGAATCAAACCCAGTCCAAAACTAACGGCAAAAAGTGTGGTAAAAAAGAGCTGCTTCATGTCTCCAATCCGTGCAATCTCCGGGCACCGCCAGCGCCCAAACACAGAACTCACCGCACTCACGAGCGAGGAGTTCTTACATGCACCCTGCCAAGAATTGGCAGCAGTCCTTCACTCGAATAAGACTAAGCCACTATGCCGACACCGATGATGTCCCTTTATTGCCGCGTCACACTTTCCCCTGCTCAACTCGCTGAGCTCTTCCGTGCTCCCACTAAAAAAGTGCAGGACTTTAAAGACTGGAAAGAGTGGTGGAGCTCGAAGTCCACATACGGCGACAGCGAAATGCCAAAAAACCTTGATGCCTTAAACTATGACGACTGCCCCACCGTCGGCGATGGAATTCAGGCATGGACCAATGCCGACGACTTCTTCGCCGAATCACAATATGACTCCGGCGTCTGGCGGTTTTCGATTCTCGAGTTCAGCGATAACTTTCGCGAGATGACCGGCATGATCGCAATCCTGCGCACGGCCGTTCAGTTCTCGGCGAGCGCCGATGACTTCATGATCATCGCCCCCTACATTGAGGACGGCGACGCCGGCGCCTATCTCGTATTTGAGAAACCAGACGGACGCTTCCTCGCCGAACCGACTGCCGCTCACGAGGACGAGGCTCGCGCCTATATTCAACGCCGCCTCAAAGACACGTAACCGGACCAGCCGTTCGGCAAAGTCACCTTGGACGTCCAGAAAGCGGTGTGTCAAGAGACCGAGTCACCCGCCCGAGAGACGGCCTTGGGCGGCACCGTCTGAACTTTTGACAGCTCCATGTCTGCCGTACTTTTAGAGAAATCCAATACTTAGCCCGTGCCAGCCGTGGCCCCCGCCTTGCTCTTAGGTAGAGCAACCCCCTTAGCGGTCTGGCACCCCCCCCAAAGCCAGGCCGCTTTTTTTTGCCCTCCGCACACCGCGAATTTCAATGCACAATAAAGAGATGCATCAACTCCTTCTGATTGCACTGACGACAGTCGCTCTCACCGCACACGCTGCGCCATCCACTAAACCTCGGATCATGATCGATCCCGGGCACGGTGGAACCGACACCGGAGCCAGTCTCAACGGAGCCAAAGAAAGCGAGATCGCGCTTCTCGTTTCAAAACGCCTTAAGGAAGTGCTGGTTGAGCGAGGCTATCACGTGACTCTCACTCGCGAAAAAGATGAATCCCTTGCGCTTGAAGAGCGCGCAGCCAAAGCCAACCAGATTAAGCCCGATCTCTTTTTGTCGATTCATCTCAATTCCTCAAACGACAGCAAGGCCCAGGGGAAAGAGTTCTACTTTCAAAACCAACTGCAGGCCGATGAGGAGTCGATGTTTCTCGCCAACCGCGAGAATGCCGATCTCCACGATTCTATCAACGATCGCACCGAACGCTCCGGAGTTCGCCGCGCTGAGAGTGAGCAAATTCCAGCACTTTCAATCGAGCCGAGCGGCACCCGAAACGATGTCCGCCGCATTCTCGAAGATCTGGCGCGCAACGATCGCGTGAAACGTTCAAGTCTTGCTGCGATCGAGATGGACCGCGCTTGGAGCGAATCTCCTTTCGCCGCACGCTTCAACGCCCGCAACTCAAGCCGCACCATTCGCCAAGCGCCGTTCTTTCTGGTGACACACGTCGCAGCGCCATCGGTCTTGGTCGAAGTTGGATTTCTCAGTCACAAACGCGAAGGCGCGAGGCTGCAAACCGACGAATACCAAAATGCGTTGGCTCTCTCACTCGCCGGCGGCATCGATCGGTATTTTCAGTCTGTGAAGTAAGCTCGGAGCTAGTCGCGGCCGTCGTAAACGCAGCCCGAAGTGCAAGTTTCACGAATGACGACTTTCGCGAGCTGCGGAAGAGCTGGCTTGAGATTCTTCCAGATCCATCGCGCGATGTTTTCGCTCGTGGGGTTTGAAAGCCCATCGATGTCATTCAAATAATTGTGATCAAGCTGAACGTAAAGCGGCTTAAAAGCCGTTTTCACATCCGAAAAGTCCATCACCCAGCCGGAGTGATCGCCCACCGGGCCCTCGACATAGAGAGCAACGTGAAACGAGTGACCGTGGAGACGCGAGCACTTGTGACCAGCAGGAACATTTGGCAAACGGTGCGCAGCCTCAAACGTGAACTCTTTAAAAATCTGCATCACTCACTCCCCCTGTCGCCGGTTCCGCTTTCGCGGTGAGAAGAGTTACTGCTTTCGATAGCGGCAGGCAAGAGCTTTGCCGGCATCACTTTTTTGAGCGCTCAGACTTTACAGCGCGGCCTTGTTTGCTCCCGCGGGTGGAAGCTTATAGATAACCTTGCCGCTCTCATCCAAGAAACTCATCTTGGGATGACCTCCAGCCTCAACCTTCAGCTCGATTCGGACCTTTCCGGTCGCATCCTTCATTTTGATGATCGCTGACTTATCGTAGTCCTTTCCTATTCTGAGCCGCTCGGTCATAAGCCGTCCCTCTTCGCGCAAAGACCGCCATGCCTGGTCTTGCGCTACTTTTGTCGGAAGCTTGGAAATTTCTCGCTGTCTCTCCACCAACTCATTCAAGGGCATGTTCTGATCGTTCATCTTCATTCCTGCAAAGTAGCTTTCATTTGGCTCTTCATCGTGAATGAACTGAATTGTTTGGTCCCCTCTAAACTTATCGAATGTGAGCGATCCGCCCTGCCCCTTCCCAGTACTGCCATCAAAAACCAGTCCTCCGACCTCGTCGCCCTTCTCATTGAAAAACATCATGCCCGGAGGTCTTTTCCCAATGCGCTCTTCGTAAGTGACTCCATCCATCGAGCCGGGATGCTGGCGCTTTTGATTCGAGATCACCATTCTCAACCGGCCGTCGGCTTCGACAATGTTGATCCGTTCAACGTCAATCTCTTCAAATCTTCTCGTGCCGTTGGACTTAAAGAGAAAAACAAAGAGCAGCGCGCAGCAAGCCGTAAGCACACCCGAGTAGATTTTCAGAAAGCGGAGTTCTTTCTCTGTTTTGTTCATGGCCTCTTGCTAACAACGAAAAGCGGAGCTGTCAGCAAACGCGAGGCCCCATCTAAGAAAACGCTCGAACCACATGCCGCCATCGCTCTGGTTTTAGCATTTGCGATCTGGGCGGGACGACGCCGTCGGCCTCGAGCTGATTCAAAACATGATAGTCTTTAACGACGTTGTAGTCCTGCCCCCAGCTGATGAGCCGAGTGAAGGGGCGCGAGTTCCAAAAGCCCTGCTTTGCCGAGTCGCGTTTAAATCCGACAGCCCGCGCAATTCCACCGGTGACGCCTGAGATAAAGCCATGCCACAGAAACTGTTTTGAGAGTTTTAAAGTGATGTGCAGGTGATTTCCGGCATTCACAATGCGGTAAATGCGGACGCCGTGACGGCTGGCGAGTTTTGCGATCACTGCACGAACAACGCTGTCATATTTTAGGAGCGACTTCGCTCCACGTGAACGATCACTTCTTAAAACAAGGTGCATCGCCTCTTTTGTTCCGCGGGGACGCCGCTGCCGCGAGGCACGCGTCGCTCTGCGCCCCGGTGAAAAGGCACGCTCAATCTTCGGAAAACCATGAAATGTGGTTTGTTTTCGCTTCATAGGTGCCGGATTCAATTCTGAAGTGCACGTCTGGCACAAATAAATTGAGCCAGATGCAGACCCTATTTCAAACTCTTCTTACCACAGGAGAATTTGATGAAAGGGTATCGTCATCTGACTCAACGACAGCGGTTTATCATTCAGG
>JAEUWE010000482.1 GCA_016791465.1 Pseudobdellovibrionaceae bacterium | reverse complement strand
TCTTTGAAACCTTATCGAGCGTGACCACGTCATTGCCAATTTCACGCTTGGGATCAAAACCGACATAGGGAGACTTCCGACTTGAAACGGGCATATCGGAAACATCGATTTTCTCGAGTTGCTTTTGCCGGGACGAAGCCTGTCTCGACTTCGAAGCGTTCGCACTGAAACGGCGAATGAAGGCCTTGAGCTCTTCGGCTTTCTCGGTATTTTTTCGATTCTGTTCGCTCATCAATCTTTGATTCAATTCACTCGACTGGCGCCAGAAATCATAATTTCCAGTATAGATTTTGATTTTACCAAAATCGACGTCGGCGATATGCGTACACACTTTGTTTAAAAAGTAGCGATCGTGCGAGACCACGATGACGGTGTTCTGAAACTCAAAGAGGAAGTTCTCAAGCCAGCGAACGGCTTCGATATCAAGGTGGTTTGTCGGCTCGTCGAGAAGCAGAATGTCGGGCCGGCCAAAAAGCGCTTGCGCCAAAAGGACCTTCACCTTCTCGGCCGGATCAAGCTCCTTCATCAGCTTCCCATGGGTTTTTGTCGAAACACCAAGGCCCTCGAGCATAGCCCCGGACTCGGACTCGGCATCCCAGCCGCCGAGTTCGCCAAACTCAGTCTCGAGTTGCGACGCTCGCTCCCCGTCTTTATCTGAAAAGTCGGGCTTCGCATACAGTGCGTCTTTCTCTTCGACGATCTGATACAGACGCGGATTTCCCATCAGCACAGTCTTCAAAACTTCGAACTCATCGTACGCAAAGTGGTTCTGCTTTAAAAACGACAGACGCAGATCGGAGCCGATCTGAACCTCGCCAGTGTTCGGCTCAACTTCCTTTGCGAGGACTTTTAAAAAGGTCGACTTGCCGGCACCGTTTGCACCGATAAGGCCGTAACAGTTACCGGGAGTAAACTTCACGTTTACATCCTCAAAGAGCTTTTTTGCGCCATAGCGAAGACTGATATTTGACGTACTGATCATAGGGGCCAAGAGCTACCAAAAAATCCGCTCCTGGTCATGGCTCAAACTCGAAATACGCAGTTTTTATAGCAGTCTTAACGCCCAAATTTACCGTTCACGCTTTGACAGCCATACCTGGCCGTGGCGACACTGATATGATGGACCAAGATCAGCATATTGCAGAGCAAGCGTTCCGGGCCTTTGTCGATCATTCACCATTGAGTATCGCTATGCTCGACCACGAACAGAAGGTTTTAACCACCAGCCCGGGCTGGCGTCGACAGCAGCAGTCGGAATCTCCAACTGAGGCGGCACTTTCTCAAGACGAAGCCTTAGCAAAACTGATACAGAAGGCCCTCAACGGCGAACCTGGCAACATCCCCAAATGCTCCTGGCTCAACATAAAAGGCGGAACCCACTGGTATCGCTGGTCTGCGCACCCCTGGTTTAGCGAGAACGGACGTGTCGGCGGAGTCCTCGTCGTCAATGAGGACATTACAAGCCAGACAGAGACAGGAGAACTCACACGTCTCCTCGTCAACGTCGCTGAATCTGCCGCAGAGGGTGTCGCAATTCTGCATGCCCACGACCATTCAACTCTCTATAGCAATCGCTCTATGGAACGACTGCTTGGTTATGAGCCCGGCGAGCTTCTCGGCAAACCCCTGTCGCTCACATTGGACACGTCAGACTCCACCAATCGTCAGCAATTTGAAAGCCTCACCAAAGCGATGAGCGAACACGGGTTCTGGCATGGTCAAATCATCAATCGAACCAAAACCGGGAGAAGGGTCTGGACCTATACGGTCGTCACGGCGCAGACCCACTCAACCTATGGAATCGTTTGGGTCGTCCACAAAATCGACTACTCCGAACTCAAAAATGCCAACGTCGCCGCACTTCGGGAACGACAGCGCTTCGACTCGCTTATTGAGGGTATTGATCGCTCCGCCAATCTTGTTTTTACCGACACGAGAGGCGTTATCACCTATGTCAACAATCGCTTCTGTGAACTCACCGGCTTCAACCGCGAAGAGCTGATCGGGCAAACACATCGTGTATTGAATTCCGGTGCTCACACTCGTGAGTTCTTTCAAGGGCTCTGGGACACGATTCTAGCCGGCGATGTTTGGACGGGCGAAATCTGCAATCGAAAACGCGACGGCAGCATGTTCTGGATGGAATCCACGATTATTCCTCTTTTCGACCAAGATGGAAAGGTCGAACAATTCATGGCCGTTCGCTTTGATACGTCGGAACAAAAGGCCATCCAACAAAAACTGACGGCTTCTGCGAAGATGGCGGCGCTCGGCGAGATGGCCGGCGGGATCGCTCATGAGATCAACAATCCATTGACGGTTATCGCTGGGAGCGCAGTCGCCATTGAGGATCTTCTCGACTCAGACCCCGTCAATAAGCCGGCGATACAGGCCTTGACGATCAAGATCATGAAGTACGTCGATCGAATTGGCCGAATTGTTCGAGGCATGAAGACCTTCGCCCGCTCGTCAGACCACGATCAAATGCAGGTGCACAGCATCCGATCGATCATCGACGACACGCTCGACATGTGTGTCGACAAGTTTAAAGCCAAAGGTATTCCAATCACGACCTCAGGTCCGCTGGATGTTAATCTCGTGTGTCGCCCTACGGAGATCGCACAGATTCTGGTCAACCTCTTGAACAACTCCTACGACAGCATTATCGAATCAGAAAATCCATGGATTAAAATTGAGCTCACCCGTCAGAGCGAGAATTTTGAAATTCGCGTAACCGACTCAGGACCAGGTATTCCAGCCGACGTCGCTCACAACATTTTTCAGCCCTTCTTTACAACTAAGACAGCTGGAAAAGGAACTGGGCTCGGCCTCAGTATCTCAAAGGGAATCGCTGAACACCATGGCGGAACGTTCTATCTCGATTCAAAACACCCCAATACCAGCTTCGTGCTGACTCTACCGATCGCCAGATGATCCGCCGCCGGGTTAGCGTCGTCGTCGTCGGAGAATTGGGCCTTCTCGCATTTCGTGCCGTCGACCCGTATTCAAAAAAGGAATATATCTTTCTTCCCGGTGGAGCCATTGAGCTCGGCGAGGAGCCCGAGCAAACTGCAATTCGCGAGACTCTCGAAGAGACTGGCTACACCGTAACAGTTAGCGAGGCTTCGATTCGAAAACGGTATTTATTCGAATGGAATGGCAAAACAAACGACTGCGACACGATCTTCTTCAAAGGCAAGCTTTCGCCGGTCCCCCCAAAGGAAGTCAACGACGCTGACTATCATCGCGGCGTGGTTTGGATTCCACTCACTGACGTCGAGACGAAATTCTCGTACCACGAGGCCATCCTCGGCGCGATCAAAAGTCTCCTCATTTAAGTTTGCGACCGATTCTCAATATGGGTCTCAAGATCGCCGATCCTCTTGCGCAATTCCACGGCCTTCTTCATCACCGCCGTGTTCTTCATATACTCACCAACAGGCTGGAGCGGAAGTCCGGCGTAGACCCCAGGTTTTTCCACATCTTTGGTGACACCCGCACGATGAAGAAGCACGGCATCTGAACAGACGCTGACGTGATCGATGATACCGGTCTGACCACTCGTCATTACCCTGTCGCCAATCGTCGTCGATCCAGCCACACAGAGCATGGCTGTCAGCAGGCAATTCTCTCCAATTTGAACGTTGTGAGCGACATGGCAGAGATTGTCCATTTTTGTTCCCGCCTTGATTCTCGTTTCCCGATAAGTCGCACGGTCAATACAGCTGTTCGCGCCAAGCCGTACGCGATCCTCAAGCACCACAATTCCTGTTTGCGGAATGGGATAGCTGTTTCGCTTTGCATCTTGGGCAAAACCGAACCCCTCAGAGCCAACAACTGTTCCCGCCTCAATTTCAACATCTGATCCGAGTTGGCATCCATAGCCAATAACGACATTGGGGTGAATGATACAACGGTCGCCAATCTTCACGTCATTCTCAACGACGACTCCTGCCATCAATCGCGCGTTTCGGCCGATCACGGTATTGGCGCCAACCACAACGCGGGGCTCAATCACTGCAGAGGCATCGACTGTCGCAGACGGATGTACAACCGCGGAGGGATGAATTCCACTCCATCCCGTCAGCTCATAGTTGCGTCCAGCAAACTTGGCCTTGATCAGAGCATGGGCGAGCGCCACATTTTTGACTATAACCAATGCTGGAATACCCATTTCAACAACCGAATCCTTGAGTGCGGCCGTCGTCACGGCAGCGCCGGCACGTCGACCGTTCAGCGCAGCCAGGAATTCTTTTTTGTCGACAAACACCAGCTCCGACGGCTGACAGATTTCGATCGCGGCAATGCCAGTCAATTGGGCTGCAACTTCTTTG
>JAEUWE010000337.1 GCA_016791465.1 Pseudobdellovibrionaceae bacterium | reverse complement strand
GACCAGTGGATACCGAACGTTTGAAAAGTGATCTGCATCGAATGCAAGTCACCACAGATCGCATTGCGCGAATCATCAAAGGGTTGAAAGCTTTTTCGCGAGACTCGTCACGCGATCCAATGGAGATGATCAGTATCAGTAGCATCGTTGAAGACGTCGTTGAGTTGAGTCGAGAGCGTTTTTCCAAACGGTCAATTGAACTGCGTGTTTCAATTGTTGAAGATCTTTTGATTGAGTGTCGGCCGACAGAGATCGAACAGGTCCTCGTCAATCTCATTAACAATAGCTACGATGCGGTCGAGAATCTCAATGAGAAATGGATTGAGGTTTCAGTGTATCGAGAGGCGACGAACGTGGTGATTTCCGTTGTTGATTCGGGGGCCGGCATTGATCCGATCGTTGTCGACAAAATGATGCAGCCGTTTTACACAACAAAAGAAGTGGGACGAGGTACCGGCCTTGGTCTGAGTATCTCAAAGGGTATTGCCGAGGCACATCACGGCTTTTTGGACTACGACGCAAAGGCACCGCATACCTGCTTCGTGCTGAGTTTGCCGCTCCGGCAGCCATCTGTGTAAGTTTCGATCGGGTACAGGCTCGGATGATACGCCACCAACAGGAAAGTGGACCAGCTAAGGGCAGAGGAGATCGGACCAACGATTCTCATCGAATCCGACCATCCCTGACTTCTTGCCATTTTTCTCAATGAGAAGAAATGGTCTCTTGATCAGTTTTCCATTTCGAGCCAGAAGCTTGAGCGCGTCGTCTTCAGAAAGCCCCGCTTTGATCTTTTCCGCAATCCGCATCTCGCGGTATTGGACACCAGAGGTGTTGAAGAGATTCTTTATGCTGCCGCCGTTCGCTTTGATGAGTTCGAGCATGGTGTTCAGTTCGACGACTGATGGAGGGGAGTCGACGATCGAGATTCGTTCGAATTTCATTTTATTGGATTCAAGAAAGCGCAGTGCCTTTCGGCATGTGCTGCAAGCGTTGTACTCGTAGATCCGAATGGTCGTCATTGGCGTATGCTGGCCCAGTTCTGGAAGCGCTGGCAAGCCGGAATTTAATGATGTTGATAGTCGCGGGACAGCTTCTCGCCTTCCCAGCGTGATACAACGGTGGTTGCGACGCAGTTACCGAAAAGATTCACAGAGGTTCGCGCCATATCCATGAATTCGTCGACGCCCATAATCAGAACAACGCCCTCAAGTGGCAATCCAAAGGCCGTGAGTGTTGCGGAGAGGACAACCATTGAGGCGCGGGGAACAGCGGCAACGCCCTTTGTGGTCAGCATCAGCGCGAGCATCATAGCGAACTGAGTTTGCAGCGTGAGCTCAATGTGTGCCGCTTGAGCGATGAACACTGAGGCAATGGCAAGATAAAGTGTCGAGCCATCGAGATTGAAGCTATAGCCGAGCGGTAACACGAAACTTGCGATTCGGTTTGATACGCCCATTTTTTCCAGAGCTTGCAGAGCTCCGGGATAGGCTGATTCGCTGGATGTTGTCGCAAAAGCCAGCGCGAGGCTCGGTTGAAGTTCTAAAATAAACGGACGCAGTTTCACTCTTGCCCAGATCAATCCGGGGATCAAAACGACAACAACGAAGACGGCCAACGCGATGTACAGTGTGCCAACCATTTTCGCCATTGGAAGCAGAACGGCAAGCCCGTGTTCGGCGATCGAGCCTGCCATTGCGGCGCCGACACCGATCGGAGCAAGTTTCATGATGAGCTCCGTGAACTTAAACATGACGTGATTCAATGACTCGCAGAACTGAGCAACGGGTTTTCCTTTTGCGCCAGCCATGAGCACGGCGATGCCAAAGATCACGGAGAAGAGAACGATCTGCAGAACGTCTCCTTTGACGACGGCCTCTGCGAAATTCGTTGGTAAGAGGTGCTCGATAAAACCAGCGACTGTCATTTTGCTCTGTGCGGCTTGTGCGACGACGGGATCGACAGTTGTTCCAATCGAAAGCCCGTCTCCAGGTCGGAGCCAGTTCACGAAGAACAGACCGACGACGAGGGCCATCGTGGTGGCAATTTCAAACCAAACGATCGAACGAAAACCAAGGCGTCCAAGTCCCTTGGCACTTCCGGATGAGTTGATGCCGCTGACAATCGAGGCAAAAATAAGAGGTGCGATAATGCACTTCACGCCGTGCAAGAACAGGCTTCGAAATGGCTTCACAGCATGGGCCGCATCGGGAAAGTAAACCCCAAGGGCGAGTCCTAAACCGAGGCAAATGAAAATCCAGGCAGTGAGGCTGATCGAATCAAGGCGTTTGAGCATGTGTTTATAGTCGACTAAATGCAGACGCTGCGGGAGTTTCTGTCCCCATCGCTGGGACAACTCTAGCCAAAGGTCTGCCGTCGTTTTTATGCTGCGGGCTATGACCGCATTCGAGGTTGGCTTTATGGGCCGTTCGGGTGAAAATCGCCACACATTCAGGGGGTTAGAAATGGCATACGTCGCAGTTTGGATGGATCACAGTCACGCGAAACTTTTCACTTTTGTTCCGGGAAAAGTGGAGCGAGTGACTATGAAGCGGGAAGATCATCATCACCATAAGACCAATCACACCGACCAAGAAAAGAAAACAGCCATGCACAAGTTCTTTAAGGACCTTGCACATGCGCTTGAGCCAGCGAAAGAGATCTATGTGATCGGTTCGGGCACAGCGAAGACCGAATTCAAACACTACCTTGAAGAACATAAGATGAAGAAGGTTAGCGACAAGATTGTCGGCATGGACGGAATGGAAGAGGGAACAGACGGCG
>JAEUWE010000274.1 GCA_016791465.1 Pseudobdellovibrionaceae bacterium | reverse complement strand
GACCGAATCAATGACGAAGACTGCTGAAATGTGGAACGAGAAGTATAAGGCTGAAGAGTATTACTACGGGACAAAGCCGAACGATTTTCTGCGACTGGCCGTTCAAGGACTTCGGCCTGCGGCGCGAGTGCTTTCAGTCGGTGAGGGCGAGGGGAGAAATGCTGTTTACCTTGCGAAGCAGGGCTTCAGGGTCACGGCCGTCGATGCTTCGAGTGTGGGGCGGGACAAGGCGCTACGACTCGCAAAAGGCGCGGGCGTTGAGCTTGATTACCGAGTGATGGATTTGGCTGATGGGTTTGAGAGTTTGGGCGACGGTTGGGATGCTATCGTTTCCGTCTGGTGTCACTTGCCGCTCAAGCTCAGGCAAGAGTTTTACCAGTGGACGCCGGGGGCATTGCGCGCGGGTGGTGTATTTATTTTTGAAGGCTACACGCCAAAGCAGCTCGAGTTTGGAACGGGTGGTCCGAAGGACGTCGCGCTTCTTTGTGAGCCACAAGATATTCGTCGCGAGCTTCTGGCAAGCCAGATCGCTGTGGAATTTGAAGTTCTGCAGGCGACCGAACGAGAAGTGCGCGAGGGAGCCGGGCATTCGGGGCCAAGTAGCACGCTGCAGATTTTGATGCGTCGATTGGCGTGAAAAGTATGTCTACTTTTTGAGGTTTGGCTTAGGAGTGCTCGAAGTGGTGCCAGCCGTCGTGGTCAGCGCTGTTCCGCGAACCTCTTCAACGAACTCGATGTACTCTGGGCTTGGATCCATCACCTGCACACCAAGGCTGTACTCTTTTAAATCATAGCGGCGCACACGCGTGATGACGGGAATGGGTTCTGCCAGTGGCGGCGAAATATCGACTTTGAGCTCTTCGTCCATCGATGGCGGTAGCGTTCGATCGGCTAAGATAATCTTCATACCGCCGGACGAAACGTCGACGGCCTTGCCTTGGCGAGTGAGTCCAAATGAATCGGTCAAGCGCACAGCGAAATCGGTCATGTGTCGGCGCGTTTGTCGTTTCGCGATCGAGTCGTCGCTCTTAAACAGCCAGCGATATTCATCGGTGTCGGGGTACATCGTCGCGACATTTTTCCGCCACTCTTCAGGGGCGTTGTTAATCATTGGCGAGCGATTCACGTATATTTCTTCAAGAATGACGGCGGCCTTTGGGTGAATGGCTGGGGCTGGCTCTGTCGGCAGAATCATGCTTTTAGTGATTTCGGGGTGGGCGAGCAGGAAGCTCTCAAGATTCTGCGGAGGTGGAAGCTTCCGGTAGTTCTTTTCAAGGAAGATGCGAAACTCAGCGAGGTCTAGGTAGAGGCCCACGGCCTCGGCGCCGGCGGCAAATGAGTGCCGCTTTGCTTCGCCACCCTTAAAGGGTTTAAATCCAAAAAGGGCTTCATAAAACTCGGCTGTGCGCGGCTGCACCGCGATGACAATGCGATCGACCGCAAGGACCGTCATGCATAACCGAATGATATACGAGACCAGAGGCAGATAGACTTCTTCAAGGCGCGCGGCCTTTAGGTCGTGAAGCGCGAGTGAGCCAATCTCAACAAGGCGCAGATCTTTTCCGGTTTTTGCATCCTTGAGAATGGAAGAGATATCAAAGGACTCTTCGATCGGAAGATTGGTTTCCGTTCGCTGGTGCACTTGAACTGTGCCCGAAAGTAAGGGGCCTGTGCGTGCAACGATGAGACCCGTCGATGGCAAAACGGTGTACAGTGAAAGACGCATCGCGCCCATCGGGCCCTTGATCAGCTGTCTTCGGACGTAGGAATTGTGCAGGAGTTTCGCCGCATCGATAAACTCTGGTGCCGTTTCAGCAAGTTTGATCTCGAGTCCCTTTGCGAGAGGGGCTTTGAGATTCAGACTGCTCACGAACTCAGTTCGTTTTCTTTTAAGGCGAAAACTACGAAACATAGCTTACTTCTGATCTTTCGCTTGAATTGTCTCTCGCACAAGATCTTTCATTAAACGGCCTCGCTGGGATGCGCCAAGAAACGTCTTCAATGACTGATGTACGCTTGGGTCATTGATCAGTTGACCAAGAGTCCCTTGGCCCTTATCGACTTTCTCAAGAATGCTTGAGAGGGCCACGAGCGCCTTCTTAAGTTTCTTATCTTCGGGTAACTGGCCATGGAGTTCACCGAGCAGAGAGTCGAGCTTGCCCATTGTTGATTTCAGTTTCTCACTGGCGTCAGCCATATTCGACATCATCTTGGCGGTTTTTCCGTCTTGATTTAGACTTCCGACTAGGATGTGCAGCTCTTTGACTAAATCGATAGCGCGGGCCATGCCGTCTTTGCGATCAGTGAGCAGTTTGAAGAAGTCACTTTCGTCGACTGGGAGAGTTGCACCATCGGCCAAAGGTGCTGCGGTCGGTGGTCCAGGTTTAATATAGAGAAACTTATCTCCAAGTGCGCCTTGAGTTTTGATCTCGACGATTGCGCCTTCGGTGATTCGACCGGCGAAAGCTGGGTCAATCTGCATGGTGAGATCGATTTTAAGCTCGTCGCTGAGGGCAATGTGTTTAACGTTGCCAATATTGAGGCCCGACAAGCTGACCACTGAGCCAGGGAAGAGGCCCTGCACCTCGGTGAACTGAGCGTGGTACTCAATACGTTTTTTGAAGGCGATCTTGTCGCCGCCTAAAAGTAGAATTGAGACCATTGTGGCGATGAGGCCAATGACAACGAAAATTCCGACTTTGAGTTCAATTTTCGAGCTTTGTGGATCCATGAGTTGTCCCTCTAAATTTCTTCGCCTTGAATGAACCGCGCGACCCATGGGTCTTGCTGTTCGATCTCTTCTCGTGTGCCAATTGCGTGAATGCGGCCGTGTTTCAGCACGGCA
>JAEUWE010000269.1 GCA_016791465.1 Pseudobdellovibrionaceae bacterium | reverse complement strand
CGTGGCTTGCGGCCTCGCTCAATCCGCCGAAGAAGCCGTTGAGCTCTACGAAATCGTGTCGCGACTTGATTACATGCCATCAACACCGACGCTCTTTAACTCCGGCACTCTTCGTCCGCAGATGTCGAGCTGTTACCTGCTTGACTCCCCAGACGACGACTTGGGCTCGATCTATCAAAAGTACACTGATATCGCACTCCTCTCGAAATTCGCTGGCGGCATCGGCGTTGCCTACCATCGCGTTCGTTCGCGTGGCTCATTGATCAAAGGAACCAATGGCCATTCAAACGGTATCGTTCCATGGCTCAAAACACTTGATTCTTCGGTCGCCGCCGTTAACCAGGGCGGAAAACGCAAAGGCGCTTGCTGTGTGTATCTGGAGTCGTGGCACTCCGACATTGAGGAGTTCCTTGAACTCCGCGACAACACCGGTGATGAGGCGAAGCGGACACATAATCTCAACCTCGCCAACTGGGTACCAGATCTATTCATGAAACGCGTTGAGACCGATCAAATGTGGTCGCTCTTTGACCCGAAGTCGGTCCCGCATTTCACAGATCTCTTTGGTGCCGAATTCGAAGCCGCGTACCTTGAAGCCGAACAAAAGGGCCTCTACATCCGCCAAGTCAAAGCTCGCGATCTGTATGGCCGCATGATGAAGACCCTTGCCCAAACCGGCAATGGTTGGATGACATTTAAAGACGCATCAAACACGAAGGCGAACCAGACAAAGACGCCGGGCAACGTCATCCATCTCTCGAACCTCTGCACTGAGATTCTTGAGATCACATCGAACAAAGAAACGGCTGTTTGCAATCTCGGCTCGATCAATCTCGGCCGCCACATCACAGATGGCGCGTTTGACTTTGAAAAGCTCGCGCAGACCGTGCGCACAGCGGTAAAGTTCCTCGATCGCGTGATCGACATCAACTACTACCCCATCAAGACGGCCGCTGATTCCAACTCGCGCTGGCGCCCAGTTGGCCTTGGTGTCATGGGACTGCAAGATGCTTTCTTCCGATTGCGCTATCCGTTCGACTCAAAAGAAGCCCAAGACCTCTCGAAGCGCATTCAAGAAGAAATCTATTTCTATGCCCTTGAGACAAGCTGCGAACTCGCTGAGAAGTATGGCCCGCACACCGCATTCAACGACACCCGCGCATCCGACGGCATGCTCCAGTTCGACCTCTGGGGCGTACAGCCAACAGATACGGCGCGCTGGAATGCGCTGAAGGATCGCATTAAGACCTCAGGCCTTCGCAACTCACTCCTGATTGCCATCGCGCCGACAGCAACCATTGCGTCGATCGTTGGCTCTTATGAGTCGATCGAGCCAATGGTCTCCACTCTCTTTAAGCGCGAAACACTTTCGGGCGAGTTCCTGCAGGTGAATAAGTATCTGATTCACGAGCTCAAACAATTGGGACTCTGGAACGACCACATTCGGAACGAAATTAAGAAAGCCGATGGCTCAATCCAAGGCATTACCGAGATCCCGGCGGAAATCCGCGAGATCTACCGAACGGCTTGGGAGCTGCCGATGAAGTCGCTGATCGACATGGCCGCTGACCGCAGCGCCTTTATCGACCAGAGTGCGTCGCTCAATCTCTTCCAAGAGAGCCCGACGATCGGAAAGTTGTCGTCGATGTATATGTACGCTTGGAAACGCGGGATCAAGACCACGTACTACTTGCGTTCACGCCCGGCGACTTCAATTTCGAAGGTCACTGTCGGCCGAACAAGTGAAGCTCTGCCGATTGCAGACTCCGCACTGATCAGCTCAGCGGATACCGCAAGCACGGCGCCGAAAAAAGAGTATACAGAGTCTGAAGCGATCGCCTGCTCGCTTGAGAATCCCGAGGCATGCGAGGCGTGCCAGTAACCAAACAAAACTCTCTGTGAGGCCTGCGGGCCTCACGGCTTGATCCAGACAATGCGATA
>JAEUWE010000264.1 GCA_016791465.1 Pseudobdellovibrionaceae bacterium | reverse complement strand
GCCGAGTTTTTAAAATTTGAATTTTTGATGCGCAGGTGTTTGAGATTGCGCGCTAAGATCGGCGCACCGGCTTGCGTGTCGATGCTTGAAGAGCCGCTGATGTCGGCTTCGATCCAGAGATAGTTTTGTGCGGCGGCGCCGATAATGGCGCGAATGTTGAGCGGTGGAGTGGTTTGGCCTGAGGTGGCGTTAAAGTTGTTGGCTCCGGCAACATAAGAGAGTGTGGCGCCGCCAAGTGTAACCAATGCGACTTTTGATGTTGTGATGGCATAGCCTTCAGTCGCCCGCGAGGTTGCGAGTGTGTAGATTGTGCCGCTTGAAGATAGCGAGACGACTCCGCTTCCGGATGTCGAGTTGTTGGGTAGAGCGGTGATTGTGTTGCTCCACCAGGCCGAGGAGGGAGAGGTGACGGAGCCTGCGCTGGATGTGATCGTGACGGACATGTTGCGCCACGAAGTTCCAGTGATGAGATCCTTTAAACCCTTAAACGGTTTGAGGGCGACGGAGTAGAAGGTCGCCGTTCCCGAGACGACTTTACACGTCCAGATGAACGCATCGAGACTATCAGTGATCGAAAGGCCGGTGCAGCTATTGGCACCAGTAACGGCGACTTTCTTCATCTCGGCGCCATGTAGACAGCTCAAGTAGCCATTGATTTCTGTTCCAGCACAGGCGGCACCGGTGGCGTTGAAGATCGTCGTTCCGTTATTGATGACGTAGTCATTCCAGTTGGCACCCTGGCTTGCGTAGACTGGGCTGACTGTTGGTGCGACGGAAAGATACTGGCCGACGTATGTACAGCTGGAGGAGGTATTGGTGACGGAGTCGACCACTTTGGCATAGATGCCGGTGATTCCGTTTGCTGTCGCGGGGAACTGAATTCCAGTTGTTACCTCAGAGGGACTTCCTGACGCTACGAGTGACGAGCAGGAGGAGTCAGAGTACAGATTCACGGTCGCACCGGCGACATTGACGACGCCGACGACCTTGCCGAGCAGGCTGACTCCCGTTGCTGGGGAGATGATCGGGTTTACTGACCACCACTCGAGCGAATTGTCGACGGTTGGCGTGGCCGAAGCTTTTGGCTTCTTCTCAAAGAATTGTTCGAGGTTGCATCCGGCGTTCAGCGTCGAGATGAGAAGTGTGCTGAGCACGGCACGCAGGGCGAATGCCTTGGATATAAAGACGGACGATCGCATGGAGGCTTATCGGACAAAAGTCGGGGTTTCTTGACGATTTTTCGTTCACTCGTTTCAGTTTGGAGCACTTAGCTACGCAATTGCTGCTGGCAGGTTCTGAAGTACTCCTGAACCTGCACCCAGGCTCTTGCTGGTGTTGAGCTGTCGAGAATGAGCGGCACCGGGATATCGCGGTTGCTCCACTCTGATGGATTTCTGTCCCAAATCGGTTCACTCACTGTGGTGAAGAGTCGTCCGGCCTGATCGTGATACTCGACATGGAGCTGCCAGCAGCTCTGATGCTTGAGCGAGAGAAAGATGTTCTTTTTTGACTTGATGAGGTGACCTTCGATGAGACGGGTGGGTTTAAGCGGGCTCGACGAGGCGAGTGTTTTGAGGGCATTGATCCTTAGAACTTCACGGCCGGCCATGACCGCGAAGCCGAAGAGCACCAGGCCAAGCAGAGTGAAGAGCGATGGCATGCCGAAACGATAGAATGGGCTGTTGAGATTGGCCTCTTCTGAGTTTTCGGGATTGTAGTGGATGGCAATGGTGCTGCCGGGAGGCGGTGGTGATGTGAGGCGGTCTGTTGAGAGTGCAGATCGCGTTTCCCCATTTTGATCGGTGAAGGTGAAGGCGACGCGGTATTGGGTTCGACCTTTGTGTATGCCGGCGTCTTCGAGATGAGCGACCGTGGCAGTGGTCGGAAGCCATGTTTGGGCGCGTTGGAGTTCGATCAGAAGATCGCGTCCTCCGTAGATGAGAATGGCTGGTCCAAGAATCGAGAGGATGGCGATTGAGATGAAGGTCGCGCGTTTGACTCCGGTTGGAATGGACTGGGCTTTGGTCAGGGGTGTTTTGAGTATTGCGAGTCGAGCTCGAACCCAGAAGAGTGCGGCGAGAGCGGCGAAGATGAGACCTGCGATTTTAACCATTGCTCCACTTTCTCTCGGGTTGACGTGCGCGACAATTGCTCTCTGCGGCGGCGATAGACGGAAGCTTAATTTCTCGTGAAGCTGTGTTTCTCGCCAAGGAGATTATCTATGTTGGATTTGCGATCACTCAAGCCTGAAATCGCGTCGACCAGCCCGAGCGGGACTTCGTGCGAAGTGCGATTTCAAGAGAATAAGAGCATTCGCATCTCGATGCTCAATGGACAATTGATGATGAACTCGCAGGATGTGAGCCGCGGTGTTTCGGCGAGAGCCTTTGCCGGCGGCTATTGGGGATTCTCGTCGCAGTCGGTGGCTTCACTTGAAACGGCCAGAAAGGCGCTTCGCGATGCAAGACGGAACGCTGCTTTTTTGCAGCAGCGTGCGCCACGAAATGGCGGCTTGGTTGGTGTAGCACAAGCGTCAAGTGACAAGCTCTATGCGAGTCGCGTGAATCCCGTGCCATCGGGCGTGTGGATTGAGCTCGTCAAGTCCGTCGATGCGTTGATTGCGAAGCGGTATCCCGATCTGAAGGCGCGCAGTGTGACTTTGATGTCGCTGCATATGAGAAAACAGATCGTGACATCAAGCGATGGCTTTTTGTCGTCGATGGTGCCGCGTTCGCACTTGTTCGTGGCGATGACGAAGGATTCGCCGCACGGGCCGATCCAGCATCGCGAGATTCGCGGCGGGCTTGGCGAGTTGCAGGATCTGTTTCTGATTCGGCCGGACTCGCTTGAAGGATGGCTGGATGAAATCTATGCGAGGACGTCGCGCAAAGCTGAGGGCATTTTGCCCGAAGCCGGTATGCACGATGTGATCTTGGATTCGGATTTGGCAGGAGTGTTGGCGCACGAAGCGGTTGGTCATACAGCCGAGGCCGATTTGGTTTTGGGCGGATCGGTTGCGGGCGATAACTTAGGCAACGTCGTGGCAAGCCCACTTGTTTCGCTGGTTGATTTTGCTCATACCTATCGAGGGACAGTCTGCCCTCAGCCGGTCCACGTTGATGATGAGGGAGTTGCTGCAACGGACACCGTGATTATCGATAAAGGAGTGTTGAAAACCTTTATGCACAATCGCGAAACGGCCGAGCACTTTAAGCACAAAGCAACGGGGCATGCGCGCGCCTTTACATTTGCGGATGAACCGTTGATTCGCATGCGGAACACGGCCATTCTCCCTGGAAAATCGAAACTCGAAGAAATGATCGCATCGATCGATAATGGGTACTACTTGATGAAATCCGGCAACGGACAAGCCGACACCACCGGCGAGTTTATGTTCGCAACCGGAACCGGCTATGAAATCAAGAACGGAAAACTCGGACGGGCGCTTCGCGATTCAACGATATCAGGGGTGGCGTTCGATATGCTTCGCTCGGTGAGTATGATCTCGGATGAGTTCACGTGGGAGAGCGCAGGCTATTGTGGAAAAAAACAACCGATGCCAGTCGGCATGGGTGGTCCTTCGATCAAGGCGCGTGTCCATGTGGGAGGTCGGTGATGGCAGAGTCGACAGCGTTGCGAGAATTGGCCGATCGGGTTTTAGCAAAAGGTCGTGCTCACGGGTTTGATGATTTTGAAGTGACTGCTAGAGAGAATGGCCTCAGCGAGATGCAGATCGATGCGGGCCAGGTTTCGCTTTTGCGCAGCACGAATGAAGTGACACTTTCTCTTCGCGCATTTTCCGCTGGGAGAATGGCGTCCGTTGAGCTCAATCAGGTGGATAGCGAAAGCCTTGCGCTGAGCATGCAGCAGTTGAGCGAAGGTGTGCAGGCGACGCCGGTGGATGAAGCACGGGTTTTGGTGGGGCCGCAGAGTGTTCAGCGTCTTGAGTATGGGCCGGTGGAGCCCTCGCTTGAGCAAATGCATGAGCGGATCACGAGTTTTGCGAAAGTCACGGTGACGGAGTATCCCGACATCAAGATGGAGCAATCGGGACTGCAGTTTCTGAGAAATGAAATGGTCCGCTTGAACACGAAGGGACTTTCGATTTCGTCGGGTACCGGGAGCTACTCCTTTTTTGGAATGTTCTCGGGAAAGCGGAACGGGCGCACAAGCTCATTCAACTATTCCGGTGGGCATGTTTCTTCGCTCGATCGCGAGCTGATCGATATCGCGGCTGTTCGGCGCTTGATGGCAAGCTCGGTGCGGGAGATTGATCACAAACCGCTTGAAGGGAAATTTGTCGGACCGGCGATTCTTTCACCGGAGTGCTTTATGGATCTGGCGAACTCGTGGCTCTCGCACTTGCGGGATGGGACGATGATCGCGGGAACCAGCCGTCTTCGCGATAAGCTTGGGCAAAAAGTGGCCTCACCGCTTTTGCACTTGAGCGTGCGGCCGGCGGATGCGCTGTTTGCCGCGCGTGAGCTGTACACGAGCGAAGGCTATGTGGCGGCGCCATCATCGATTTTGGAGTCGGGTGTGCTGAAGAGTTTCATGCTTTCTGACTACGGCGCTCGCCGAACGGGTCTGGAGCGCTCGCCCAACGGTGGCGGCAATTTGGTTTTTGAGCGGGGTCTATCTTCGGTGAACGAGATGATCGATGAGACAAAGCACGGGCTTTTTTTGCAACGATTCTCGGGCGGGTATCCGGCGGCGAACGGGGACTTTTCGGGTGTCGCGAAGAACTCGTATCTGATTGTGGACGGGGAACTGGCGCAGCCGCTTTCGGAAGTGATGGTGTCGGGGAATTTGTTCGATCTGATGAACGACGTTGTCAGTGTTTCGCATGAGGCGGTGAACGATGGGACGACCGAGGTTCCGTTTGTACGCGTTGCGAAGCTAACCGTGACCGGAAAATGAATTCACCGCCACGTTGGCGGTGAATGTCGATGTTGGCGGTGACCGCCAATGTGGCGGTAAACCCGTTTATCAGTTTACAGAACCGCGATCACAATCATCGCACCGCGGGCAACGCGGATCATGTTGCGGCCCTTGGTGAGAAGCTTGGTCACGTCGGCCGCTTTTTCGACCGGCTGCCGGTTCACGTCAAGGACCACATCACCCGGTTGCAGTCCACGGCGAGCGGCGGGACCTTTCGGGTCGACTTCGACCAGGATCGGGCCTCGGACATCGTCCGAAATTCCAAAGCGCTTGCGAAGGGCCGGAGTCTCGTCGGCGACTTTAAAACCAAGTTCGTGTGGCGCGGCACGGCCGCCTCCGCGGGGAGCTTCGCCGCTCTCCATCCGCCCCATCGCGCGGCCCGAGTCTTCGGGGTTCTCTTCAAGTGTGATCTCAAGATTGAGAACTTTCTTTTTTGACTCGTTCTCCGCAAAGCGCAGAACTTTCAGCGGAAACTTCTTGCCGACATCGCTGTCGCCGACCGCGATTTGAAGATCGCCGGGGCCCGCGATCTTTCGACCGTTGAACTCGGTGATAATGTCATAGGGCTTAAGGCCCGCTTTGGCTGCGGGGCCGCCACGCATGATCTGCGAAACGATGACACCGCCGTCCTCTTCCGGATTCAGGCCCAGTTGTTCGGCGATATCCGGAGTCAATGGCGCAAGGCTGACACCGATGAAGCCTCGGCGGATACGGCCGTCTTTTTCGAGCTGGCTCACAATGCGTTTCACATCGTCGATTGGAATGGCAAAGCCGATCCCCTGGGCTCGCGCATCGATGGCGGAGTTCACGCCGATCACAAGACCGCGGGTGTTGACGAGAGGACCGCCGGAGTTACCAGGGTTGATAC
Organism: Pseudobdellovibrionaceae bacterium; assembly: GCA_016791465.1. Taxonomy (GTDB): domain Bacteria; phylum Bdellovibrionota; class Bdellovibrionia; order Bdellovibrionales; family JAMPXM01. Next base: position 14,093 of record JAEUWE010000264.1, on the reverse strand, counting down.
TCGCATCGGTCTGAATGAATGGGAATCGGTTCAGTTCCGGAATGGCTCGGCCGATCGCTGAGACGATACCTTTTGTCATAGTGTGTGCGTGGCCGTAGGGGTTTCCAAACGCCGCGACCCACTCGCCGACCTGAACGTCTTTGGAGTTTCCGAGCTGTGCGATCGGCAAAGTTTTCTTCGCATCGATTTTGATCAGAGCAATGTCGGTGCGCGCATCGCGACCAAGAACTTCGGCATCAAAAAACTTTTCAGAATTATTGTCGAGCTGAACTTTGATTACATCGGCCTGAGCAACGACGTGGTTATTGGTGATGATGAGACCGTCTTCGCGAACGATGAAGCCGGTTCCAAGGCCCTTGGCTTGGCGCGGTGGCGCTTGGAAAGGTTGGCCTCCCATTCCGGGGCCTCCGAAGAACTGCTCGAAGAGGTCCTGCATCGGATCGCGATAACCGCCCGTGCGGCCCTGAATGTTCTGCGAAGTGAAGATGGAAACGACGGCGGGGTTTAGGAGTTTGCCGAGCTCGACGAAGAGGTTCGCCGGAAGTTCGCTTCCAAGTTTTTTCTGATCAAGTGGGGAGTCGGACTTCGCCGCGGGAAGCGTGAGGTTGGGCTTTCCCTTTGCAAGCGTGCTCTGTGAGAAGACGCTTCCGGCCCACGCGCTGATCATGGCGCCAATGAGAATCAATGCAAACAGCGGGAACGAACGTTGATCGCGTTTCATAACGGAAACTCCAGTGAATTGGCTTTCTTGCTATTTTGCCTGAACGAACTTCATTTTTAAATCTTGTAGAACGCTTGTGAGAAAACGCTCTTCATCGCTGGTTCGATTGCCCTTGGTCTTCTCTTCAAGAACAGCGAGCAGATCGATATTGAAGCGAGCCATATCGAGGTCTTTTTCAACCTTGCCGGATGTTGGATGCGGCGCAAGTCCAAGCGCCATTGCCGCGCTTGAGGCAATGGACAGAACGAGAGTGGAAAGACTGGCCTCGATTTTTTGATTCTGCTGCTGCGGACTTGTGCTCAAGCGAACCTCCCGATTTACGGCGGATAACGGTCGATGAGCGCCTGAATTCGGCTTCGCACCGACGGTAGAGTACGGTCATAGCGAGGAGCGTGAAACGCAGTCAAGGAACTGACGGTGTCGAGAGCGCAATCCGCAACGTTCGTGCGCCGCGGCTTGGTTCCGATCATCGCGTCAAGACTCCAGAGTGTGCGTGCCCACACCTCGCGGCTATCGCCATGCGAAGCGACCCACTCATCCAGCTGAAATACGCGCTCGCGACCGAGCGATACAAAGATAATGAGTCGTCCGGTGAATCTGTCAAATAGCGAGGCCAATCCTCGGGCGGCCGTGGCTGAAGCTGTCCATTGGCAGGCGATCTTTGCCGTTTCAAACGCGACGATTGCATAGAGCTCATCGCGGGAAAGGGACTCCACCAAAGCCTGTGAAATCACGATCGTAGAACGCGATGGGCTGATGCCGATCGAAAATGAGAACAGATCATCGCTATCGGCAATGGCCAGGCGTGGAGTTGGAACTTTAGCCCGTTTGGCAACGCGGCTGGTTTCGTTGAGAAGTCCCCAGGCGTCGCGGCCCTCGAGCCACCACAATCGATACTGTTCCAAAAGCTGTTTGGGAGAGAGAAATAAAATCCACAGATTCAAAACAAGTGTCGCCGTGAAGCCGAGAACCAATCCAAAGCGACCGCCGAACTCCACCCCCAACCAAAGCGCGAGCGCCGAAATGGCGAACAACAGCCCCCAAACGCGAAGCGAATCGAAACCCGGTTTGAGATTCGCCTCGATCGATTGCGCATGTCCTCGGTAGAGAGCGTGTCGAGTTTGGCCCGGCGGCAGTGGTAGCCGAGGTTCTTTCGAGTGCTGTTTGTCGAAACGCTCGTGCCAAAAGCGTTCGACCGCTCGGCGCGCACCGACACGCATGTCGCCCCAGAAACTGGGCGGTGGACTGTGGGGGTCTAGCGGCTTGGTGTCGGGTGTGTTTGTCATCAGCCCTACTATGGTCTGTATTATTGCGCCGCATTGCCAAGCTCTTTTCTGAGTCTTTGCCGCACACGTCAGAAGGGAGTGAGAATAGAGAGCAGCGCGGCTCAAACCATGGCTCGCGTGCCTAGCCTTGAAGGAGAAACTTCGTGTCTCAAAACGTCGATGTGATGGCGCTGAACGCTCAGATAAAACAAGAAGCTCAGTTTGTGGACCGCATGCTGAAGGAAATCAGCAAAGTGGTCGTTGGCCAGCGCGAGATGGTGGAGGGGATCTTGATGGGACTCCTCACCGGTGGCCACGTGCTCTTGGAGGGTGTGCCGGGATTGGCGCAGACGCTCACGATTTCGAGCGTTTCGCAGGCGATCTCGCTGAATTTTGGTCGTATCCAATTTACGCCCGATCTTCTGCCGTCGGATTTGATCGGAACGATGATTTTTAATCCAAAAAGCGGCGAGTTTGCTCCTAAAAAAGGCCCAATTTTTACCAACATTGTTCTCGCCGACGAGATCAATCGCGCGCCGGCGAAAGTGCAGTCGGCACTGCTTGAGGCGATGGCCGAAAAGCAAGTCACCATCGGTGATACGACTTACAAGCTCGAAGTTCCATTTCTGGTTTTGGCGACACAGAACCCGCTTGAGCAAGAGGGAACCTATCCGCTGCCGGAAGCGCAGATGGATCGATTCATGTTTAAGATCTTGGTCGACTATCCGACAAAAGATGAAGAGCTCGAGATTATGAATCGCATGGGCAAAGACAGCACGCCCAAGATTGAGCCGCAGATCTCGCGTGAGGAGCTTTTGCGCGCGCGATCAAGGGTCGATGAGATTTACGTCGACGATAAGATTCGCCAGTACATTGTCGAACTTGTGATGGCGACTCGTGAGCCGACAAAATATGGGCTTGGAGCACTGGCGCCGCTGCTTCGCGTGGGTGCAAGTCCACGGGCAACGATCAGTCTGATTCGCGCCGCAAAAGCACACGCTTTTATTCGCGCTCGCGGTTACGTGACGGCAGAGGACGTTAAGGCGGTTGCGCCGCTCGTGCTTCGTCACCGATTGATTCTCTCGTTTGAAGCTGAAGCTGAAGAAGTTCGCAGTGACCAAGTCGTTAAAGACCTGCTCAGTCATATTGAGGTTCCATAGGCCGTGTCGCTCCCGCCCGAGATAGCCAAAAAAGTCAGACTGCTCGAGATCTCGACGCGAAGACTTGTGAACTCGTTGTTCGCAGGAAGCTATCACTCGGCCTTTAAGGGACAGGGGATGACATTCGCGGAGTTTCGCGAGTACGTCGCGGGCGATGATGTGCGGACGATCTCGTGGCCGCTTACCGCGCGAACCGGGAAAGTTTTTATCAAGAAGTTTGATGAGGAGCGGGAGCTAACGCTTATCCTTGTCGTCGACGTCAGTGGCTCTTTGGATTTTGGTACCGGTAAAGATTTTAAGGGCGAAGTGGCCACACATCTTTCAGCCCTTCTTGGATTTGCTGCTGCCAAAAACAACGATCACGTTGGTCTTTTACTTTTTTCGGACCAAGTTGAGCACTTTGTGCCGCCTAAAAAGGGCCATGGTCATGTGAATCGAATTCTGCGCGATCTCTACTATCAAAAGCCGCTTCATCGCGGAACCAAGATCGGCTCAGCGATTCAGTATCTGCAAGGGGTTTTAAAAAAACGTGCGATTGTTTTTATCATGTCTGATTTTGCCGACGAGGGTTACGCCGACGCGTTACGAATGATCTCGCGCAAACATGACGTGGTGGCGGTTTCGATTGAAGATGCGGCCGAGACCGAGCTGCCTGATTTGGGTTTAGTCGACCTCCATGATCCTGAAACGGGTGAGTTGATCACCGTCGACACCCGCTCGAAGGCATTTAAAGCGGCTCTCAAGAAAGAAATGGATCGGCGCCGGCAAACGCGTGAGCAAGAGCTTCGTCAAGCAGGTGTTGATCGTATTTCAGTGAGTACGAATACTGATTTTGTTCAGCCGTTGATTCGCTACTTTAAAACTCGCGCGGCCGGAGGCGGGCGATGAAGTGTGAGTTGGGAGCGATACCGGCTGAGGGATTGACGGTCGGGACCGAGTTTGAACTCAACTGCCAGTCGAGCGAACCGCTCACGCTGAACGCTCAGGCCTTGCGGCTTGAACTTCCAAAGGCAGAGAAATTCAGTTTAAGAATTCTTGAGACAAGGTCTTTGACTGAGCACGAGGCGAAATTCATTGCTGCCAGCTACAAGGCTGGACAGATCGCAATTGATGGCGCGACATTGACCGATGGAACCAGCGCGGTCCCAATCGAGAAGCTCACTTTTGAGGTGCAATCTGTTCTCGATCCAAACGAGCAACCGCCACAGGCTGTCCCTCCGTTTTCAGCAGAGTCAATGTGGTGGCCAGCGTGGTTCTTCGTGCTCGTTGCGAGTGCCGTGATTTTGGTTGGCGTCTTGGTGGCGCTCCTCTATCGACGAACGAAGCGAGCGAAGGCGTTTCAGCTTTGGCTTGAGTCGGTGACGACGCCGATGTCGCCCTTTGACCAGATGAACAAGGCGCTTCGCTACGCTGGACGTGAGCGCGATCCCGAGAAACAGTTGGCCGCCATCGACAGCGCCGTTCGCGAGTATCTGTGTAAGCTCTATGTTCAGGATTTTCGAAAGCTTGATGGCGCTGCGATGCTTGGGCGAATTCGAAAGTCTGACCGAAAGTTTTTGGCGGCGAAAGAACTGGTCAGCTTTTTTGAGGAGACAGGCCGGGTGCGCGAGCTTTTGAGTGCGAAGAAGCTCGACGCTACTGAGGCCCTCAATCGCGTGCTGCCACCGATTCATGAGCTTGCGCATGAGCTGGCCAATCGAATTGAGGCGGGTCGCAAGAAAGGGCGGGGTCAATGAGCTGGGCGTCTCCGCTTGCGTTTACACTTTTGCCGATTGTGCTTTTACTTGCGGGCTATGCGTATTGGGTGAGTCGAAAGCGAGCGCCTTCGGTGCAATATTCAAGTGTCGCAATTTTAAAGAGCCTTGGCCAGAGCGGCTGGCGTGTGCGGTTCTTGTGGCTGCCAACAGCGGTGGCTTCGATCGGCATGATTTTGCTGGTTGTGGCGCTCGCAAGACCCCAGCGTTCCGATACGAAAGTCAAAAAGAGTGTCGAGGGCATTGATATCATGCTCGTGCTTGATGTCTCGGACTCGATGTTGATTGAAGACATGCAGCCCAATCGCCTTGAGGCCTCAAAGGAGATGCTCAAGGCATTTGTAAAGAAACGCGCGACCGATCGCATTGGACTTGTGATTTTCTCTGGTGAGTCGTACACGCGAGTTCCACTGACGCTTGATCATAAAATTCTTCTTGATAGCATCGATGCGATTAAAATTAGTCGTGCCATCAAAATGGGAACGGCGATTGGCGTTGCGCTTGCGAACGGCACGGCGCGCCTTAAGGATTCAACCGCACGCTCGCGTGTGATGGTGTTTCAAACAGATGGTGAGAACAACTCCGGCACCATTGATCCCGAGACGGCGCTTGAGATTGCGAAGGGCTATGGGCTTCGCATCTATACGATTGGCGCTGGGCGCGATGGCGATGCGCAATTGCCGATTGAAACTCAAGATGCCTTTGGTCGCAAAGTGAAGCGCTATCAGCCCATCCATTCGAAGGTGAATGATGAGCTCTTAGGGAAAATGGCTTCTGATACCGGCGGCAAATACTATCGAGCGACGGATAATGAAAGTTTACAGAAGGTCTTTAGTGATATCGATCGGCTTGAGCGATCGAAGATCGATGTCAATCAGTACACGAAGTATGCGGAGCTCTATCAGCCCTACATGCAGTGGTCGATTCTGCTCATGGCACTCGGTTGGATTTTACAGATGACTGTTTTCAGGAGGACAAACTGATGCGGTTTGCAAATCCTGAGTGGCTTCAGCTGTTGTGGCTTGTTCCGGTTCTTCTGGTTTTGTCGTGGCTGACGGCGCGAGCAAAAGCGCGACGTTTGAGTAAAGGACTTGGGGAAAGACTCGCACCGTTTTTGGCGCGAAATGCGTCGCCCGGAAGAAAACGCCTGCGGATGGTTCTTCGTCTGGTCGGTCTTACATTTGCGATTCTGGGATTGGCGCGACCGCAGATGGGAAAAGGCCAATCGGAGATCAAAGTCCGCGGTGTTGAGATGATGGTCGTACTCGATGTTTCGACCTCGATGTTGGCTGAGGACATTAAGCCCTCGCGCTTGCAGTTTGCGAAAGCGGAGCTCGCTCGCCTCTTTGATATGCTTTCGGGCGACAAAGTTGGTCTGGTTGGATTTGCCGGTAGCGCGCTGCTGCTTTCGCCACTTACAAACGACATCACGTCTCTCAAGATGTTTCTTGATTCGCTTTCGCCCTATTCAATTGAGTCTCAAGGAACCGACTTTGCGCGAGCACTGCAGGAGGCACACGACGCTTTTGAAAGAGGCGGCGTGGAGGATGATGATCAGGTTCGCACGACGCGCGTGATCTTGGTGCTGAGCGATGGCGAGGATCAGGAAAAGGGAGCGCTTGAACTTGCGAAGAAGTTCTCTGGTGAAGGAGTCAAGATCTTCACGATGGCATTTGGAACTGAACGCGGGGGGATGATTCCAATTCGCGATGAGCGAGGTTACCTTCGCAGCTATAAAAAAGATCGAAATGGCAAAGAGGTGATTTCGCAGGTGAAGGGTGAGTTCTTAAAAGATCTGGCTCGGGCTGGCGGCGGTGCTTTTCACTTTGCATCCTTTGGCGGCAACGAGGCGCGGGCGATTAAAGAAGACATCGATCGCCTGCAGAAGGCTGAATTTGCGTCGAGCATGTCGACTCAATACGAAGAGAAGTTTCAGCTGTTTCTTTTGTTGGCGTTGGTGTTCTTGGCTTTTGATCTTTTGCTGGGCGAACGAGCCCCTGGCGAGCGCGTGTGGCGCGGACGTTTTGAGTCGGGTCTATCGGCCTTGGCGGTGATGTTGGCACTTGGCGGAGTGGCGCCCGAGGCCCGAGCGGGCGCCGTCGATGAGTTTCGAGGGATTCGCGAAAATAACCGCGCCGTTGGTGATCTGAAGAGCGAAAAGCCCGTTGAGGCTTTGGATGGCTTTTCAAAGGCACTCGGCGACCTGCCGGACGATCCGACGGTTCACTACAATTTGGGAACCAGTTTTCAAGCCAATAAAGATGCGGCCAAGGCGGCCAGTGAATACGATGTGGCGCTCACGCTGAAACCGGCACCTGAGCTTGCGTTTAAGATCAACTTCAACCGCGCGTTGGCCTACGCCGAACTGAAAAAATACGACGAAGCTCTTTCGGCATTTCAAGCGGCGTTAAAGCTTAAGCCTGACTCGAAAGAAGTGAAAAAGAATATCGAATTGCTTTTGCAGTCTGGTGACGGCGACGGCCAATCGGACAACCAACAGCAAAAGCCAAACGACAAGCCAGACGATAAGAGTAAAGATCCGAAACAGAATCAGCAGCAGCCCAATCAGCAGCAACAGCCGCAAACGGGCCCCACGCCTAAACCGACGCCGCGTCCGTTTAAGTCGGAGCAGTTGAGTCAGCAAGATGTCGGTCGAATTTTGGAAGAGCTCAAACGACAAGAAGATCAGATTCGGGAAAAGATGCAGAGAGAAGGGGGCAAGGATGCACCTCGCGACAAAGACTGGTAAGGTTCTTTCGGCTTGCCTATGTGCACTTCTATTTTTTGGTGTCCCGGTCGCCAGCGCGGCCGGAGCACCTGAGGTCAAGGCCGAAGTTGATCGGGCGGCGATTGATCCGTCGGGTACGATCGTGCTTTCGGTGTCGGTGGAGTCGCAAGAGGACATTGATGTCGCTTCGCCGACGCTTCCCCCGATGAATGACTTTGAGGTGCTTTCGAACTGGCAGGGAAAAGAAATTCGCTCGACGATGGTGAACACGCCGAGTGGGCCGCAGTTTCAAACCATTCGTCGAAATGTCTTCAACTGGCAGCTGAGCCCCAAACGCGTTGGTGCGCTCACCATCTACCCAGTTGAAGTGATTGTGAACGGTCGGAGCATTCGCACAAAAGCGATTTCGGTTCGAGTGGCCAGTGGACTTGGGCAGCCGAAGCAGCGGCCGCAAGCTCCACCGGGATTTGAGGAAGACGAAGAAGAGGATGTCTTTTCGCAACTCTTAAGACGCGGGATGCAGGCGGTGCCGAAAGGTGGATCGCGAACTCTGCCTGGAAATCCCAACGAGGCATTTTTTATTCAGGTCGAGACCGATAAGACTGAGGCCTATGTTGGCGAGCAGGTGACGGTGAGTTTTTTCTTATACACGACCGGGATGATTCGCGATCTGGATACGCTGAAATATCCGAGCCTGAAGGGTTTCTGGAAAGAGGATATCGAGATTGCAACCCATCTGAACTTCCAACAGGAAGTAATTGATGGAGTGCCCTATAAGAAGGCGCTGCTCGCATCGTTTGCGCTGTTTCCGATCAAGGAAGGTTCGGCGACGGTGGATTCGTACCAGGCGAAGTGCACCGTGATTCCGGGAGCTGATCCATTTGGTGCGCTCGGAATGGGCAAGGCCTACACATTCACGAAAACCTCGGCGCCGGTCAAAATCAAAGTGAAACCGTTGCCCGTTGAAGGCCGACCAGAAAACTTTTCTGGCGCTGTTGGTGACTTTCAAGTGACCGCACGCATTGATGATAACAGTGTGATCGCGAATCAACCGTTTCCCTTGAAGATCCGTTTCGAAGGGCGCGGGAACGCAAAGCTGATCGATATTCCACCGTTCCAAGCACCTGAGGGGCTTGAGCTTTATGACACTCAGAAAGAGGCGAAGTTCTTTAATTGGGGTACGAGCTTTAAGGAGTTCACGCTGCAATTGATTCCGCGTCGTGACGGCGAGTTTGTGATTCCAGCAATTGCGGCCTCGATGTTTGACCCGGCGACGAAGAAGTACGTGAGTCGCTCAACAGAACCGCTTCGCGTGCGCGTTGGCGCGGGGGCATCGTCGACAGGACAGACAAGTTCGCAGAGCTTTGCAAAGAGCGGTGATGCGCCAAAGAAGCGCGCGGCATTTGAACCGCGATTGATTGAAACATTGAAGCCTGAGTCGCGGTGGACATTGGCGCAGGCCGTCGCCGGGGCGGGCGGACTTTATTCACTCGCGATTGCGATTCTTTTTGGCTTGGCTTGGCGCGAACTTGGAATTGGGCGCGGTGGACCAAGTCTTGGGCGTCGATTGAAAACGCGCATGCGCGATCTTGATGTCGCCGCGAAAAAGGGTGAGTTTCGGTCCGTGGGCGTTAAGGGCGTCAATGCAATCGCATTCGTCCTAGGGGAAATCGTCGGTGATCGCGTGCATGAGCGAGAAACTGGAAAGCTGATCGAGGCGCTGCCGCCAACGCTCAAGCGTGAGATCGGCGCGGAGCTGACCCGCTGCCTTCAGGCGATGGAGTTCTTGGCGTTTGCGCCGGAATCAGTTTTGGGTGCAAGCAAAGAGAGCGCAAATCTCAAAAAACTGATCGACGAAACGACTACGGCGCTGAACCGGGTGATTTCGCTTTCAGGGTCCGTCGAACGATCCAGCGCACCTTGATGAGGTCCCAGAACATTTTGAGCGGATCAATCCAGATTCGAACTTTCGAGTCTGGAGAATTGATCCAGCGCACGGGTTGCGTGACGATCTTGAAGCCGAGCTTGCGGGCGAGGAGTAAAACCTCGACGTCGAAGGCAAAGCCGTCAATTGTTTGTCGAGTGAAAATCGGTTCGATTGTTCTCAAGCGAAACGCCTTAAATCCACACTGCGTATCTTTGATTCCGCGAATACCGACGGTCTGCACAAGGTGGTTGAAGCCGCGGCCGAGATTCTGCCGGATCCAGGTCTGTTTTTTGAGGATCTGACTTTTCGCTTCGGCTCGTGAGCCGATGACGATGTCGATCGTGGGATCAGACATGAGGATCGAGAGGAAGGTGCCGATCTCAGCCAGGGGAGTGGAGAGGTCAGCATCCATAAAGAATACGATGTCGCCTTGGGCTTGGAGCATGCCGGTTTTGACGGCAAAGCCTTTGCCGCGTTGAACGTCATTTGCGATCACTCGAAACCGCGTATCGCCGTCGATGGCTTTGTGGGCGGCTTCGACAGTGCGGTCCTTTGATTTTTCAATGACGATGATAAACTCAAGTGAGGTCTGGGACGGGCCAAAAAAGCCGCGCATGTCTCTGATCGCGAGGGGCAGCCGACGCTCCTCGTTGTACGCCGGGATGACGATTGAGACAGAAGGTTTGGACAGGCTTCCCATGAGTGATACCTTATTCCAAGGAATGCGACACTCAAGAGAAATTCGGTACGATCAGTCAATGATGAGGACTAGTTTAGTTCTTCTTGTCGCCTTTTTATTCCGCATGATCGCACTCGGTATTAAGCCGCCTCATTTTGATGAGGGCATTAACGGTCACTTTGTTCTTCAGATATGGCGCGATGGATTTTACTCCTACGACCCAACAAACTTTCATGGTCCTTTGTATTTCTACCTTCTGCATTTTGCTGAGATCCTGTGGGGCCGATCGGTTGAGTCTTTTCGAATCATGAATGCGCTGATCGCCGTTGGTCTTGTGGGCGCGGTTTGGTCGCTTCGTCGCGAGGTGGGACGCGTGGCGGAGTGGGCGGCGTGGATCTTGGCCGTGAGTCCGGCCTTTGTTTTTTATGGACGATATGCCATCCACGAGTCTCTTTTTGTCCTGGGCCAGGTTTTATTTGTCGCAGGTCGTTTTCGGAGGCGCTCGTTTTTGACGGCGCTTGGCGCGGTGATCATGATTGCCACCAAAGAGACTTTCTTTATTTTTATCGGGACGTGGTTCATTGCCGAATTCCTGATCGGCTGGCTCGAGCGCTGGGAGCTTGGCGGCGCACGGGTGGCTGAGCCGCGCGAGTCGCGTTGGGTGGTTGTTGCGGCCGTGGTGCTGTCGGTGACGTCGCTACTATTGCTGTTCACGGGTTTTTTGGCAAAACCTTCAGGTGCATTTGATTTTTTCAAGGCCTTCGACTTTTGGTCGAAGACAGGTCAGGTCGGTAATGGTCACGAGAAGGAGTGGAGTTATTGGCTGATGCTGCTCGCTCGTTACGAGTGGCCTTTGCTTCTGTCGCTCTCGCTTGTGCCCTTGGTTTTGTGGCGATCGTCGAGTCGACGTGTGCGGACGCTGGTCTTGGCCGGTTTTGGCCATTGGCTCGCATACACGCTGGTTCCCTATAAGACACCGTGGTTGATCTTGGGATTTTGGCCGCTCGCTTTTGTACTGGGTGGATTGATCGAGAGCACGAGCGGTTGGGTGAGAAGAGTGGTCAAGCCAATCGCGATCAGTCTGCTCGCGATTTCAACATGGAAGGCGTACGAGCTCTCGTTTGAAAAGTTTGTCGATCCGACTGAGCCCTATGTTTACGTGCAAACCACGGCCGACTACACCAACGTGATGGCCGTTCTCAAGCGTGCGGTTCAGGCGCGCCCCGAGCTTCGCAATGAATTGGTTTTGCTTTTAGTAAAAGAACCTTGGCCGCTTCCGTATGACATGAGTTTATTTCCACACTTAAAGTATGTGCGTCTTGAGGATCTTGCCGCAGATCCAAGTTTACTTGAGCGCGCCGGACTTTTGTTGATCGATGAAGATCCTTGGAATGGCGTTCGCAAAATCCTAAAAAAACCAATGTTGCGAATGAGTTTTCATCTGCGCGATGCATACCAAGGCGGCTGGGCGCTGTTCGATCAAGAAAAGTTTAAGTCGTTTGTGCCGCTTGGCGCCGAAGTCGAGGGGGCGCGATGATGACGGCCTTCGCACTGACGTTTACAGCTCACTCCGTATTCGCGATCGGTTGGGCTTTGATCTTGGGCTTGCTTGCGGGCGGGATTTCGCCTTTGGTTTCGATTGGCGCGCTCACTCTGGGGTATTGGCAGGGCCGCGGCTTTGCGCGTCGTCTTGAGGCTGATTCGCGATCGTGGTCGGCGCTTGAGATTTCAATTTTGTTTTTCACGATGTTTGCAGCATGGAAGCATTTTGCGTGGCTGATGCCGCTCATGCCGAATCCAAACGGATCGACGCTGACGACTCTGTCGGCGACAAATTACGGCGATCTTCCGTTTCACCTTTCGCTGATTCGTTTCTTGGCGAGCGGCGCCGACTTTATGCCGCTCAATCCGATCTTTGCGACAGAGACCTTGCGCTATCCATTTGGCGTCGACTTGTATGGCGCTCTCTGGGAGTGCCTCGGCATTCAGACCGCTGGACATCTCCTCTTGTATGGAATGGCAGCAACGCTTGCCACCCTCATTTTGCTTCGAGAGTTGGGTGGCGCATGGGCGATGGCTGCGTTCTTCTTTGGCGGGGGAGCCGTCATTGAGCTGGTTGATTGGAAGAGTTTGTTTCTCTCGGTTTGGATCACGCAACGCGGATTCCTCTTGGCATTGCCGCTCGGGTTGACACTACTGCTCTATTGTCGGCGACAGGTCGGACGGCGTTTTGTGCCGACTTCAACTCTCAGAAGTATGGGCTGGATGTGGGGGCTGTTTCCGATCATTCATGCGCACTCGTTTTTAATGGTCAGTTTGCTGATGCTGTTTCGGTCGGCATTGGAGTCGCGCGAGGCCGTACGGTCGTTTTTTATGGGCCCAGCTCTTCGGCGTGCCTTTATTCCCGCGACGGTTTTGATTTTCCATACTTCGGCCGGTTTTGAAAAAGCCGGCGTGATGCATCTGCAATGGATGTGGACCTTGTCGGCGCAAGCGTCGCTGTCGCCGTGGCAGTGGATATTGGTCAACTTTGGCTCAGGTCTTTCGGTGTTTTTGATTGCGATTGGCCTTTTGGTTTCGATGCGTCGGGCAAGAGTCAGCGAGATTTCAATCGAGCTTCTGGGCCTTTTGGCCTTTTGGTTTTTAGGTTTGACGGTCATGCTGGCTCCTTGGGATTGGGACAATATTAAAGTTTTAATCTGGCCGTGGGTTTTGATGTTTGCTGTGATTGGCCGCGAGCTTCGTGATGAGACGAGCGGTGAGATATCCGTTGGCCGTCGTCGCAGCATTCAACTTGCAACGTGGATTGGAATCGGTCTCGCCTTTTTTCCTGGAGTTGAAGCCATGCTCTCGTCCTGGGCATCGCCGAAAGATCGATCGGCGGTGGTGTGGACGCTCGAGGATATTTCAAATGCTGAGGGCGCCTTAATTTCTGTTCCAAAAAATGCAGTCTTCGCAGCCGCGACGACGCCGAATCATGTGCTGGCCTATTTCGGTCGACCGCGAGTTGCGGGGTATGAAGGACATCTTTGGTCGCATGCGATTCGTTCGGACCAGGTCATCTCCGATTTGCATGCATTGATGAACGGTACGGAAGGCTGGGTCGAGGCCGCCCGCCGTTTGAAAGTCACACATATTTACTGGGGGCCAGACGAGCGAGCGCGGTTTGGCTCGGGGCCAAAGCCATGGCAAACTCAACTCACCAAGGTCAGTAGCAGTAATGGACACGAGGTTTATGCGCTGAGGCCGTCGGTAGGGGAGTAGCGCGTGAAATTTTACCCAGTACTCAAGGTCGTTACGGTCACACTGTTCATGACGACAGCAGTGAGCGGCGCTCCGTCAAAGGGGGCTGCAGCAAAAGGGACTTCGCCCAAAGAGGCGTCGACAGATGGAGCTTCGAATCTCGGCGGCCCTCAGCCCGTGTTGTTTGCGATTGGCGATAACAAGACGGATGCAGTGATTAGTCCATCGGTTCTTTTAAAATTGCGGGCGATGCGTGCGGCCTATGATAGTGGTCAGACCGACGCGTGTCTTAGCGAAGCACCAAGAGCAAAGAAGGTGGCGAAAAGCCTTGAGCCTTGGATTGTCGGACTTGAGCTTCGCTGTGCGATGAAGGTTGCCGGGCCCAAGAAGGCCAATGCCGATCGCTTGGTGCAAGTGCTGGACGCTGTTGATGCGAAGCCCGTGTGGCTGGCGACCGGGGTATGGGCGTCGCGTTTGAAAGAGACGTATTTGCAAGGGCGCCTCCTTGCTTTGGAATGGGATTCGAAATTCAATCGCACTCGCGCGTGGCAGCACGTTGAGCGAGCAACGGCGATCGGAGTTTCGAGTCTTGATGAGGCGGGACGTGCGAAGCTTT
>JAEUWE010000258.1 GCA_016791465.1 Pseudobdellovibrionaceae bacterium | reverse complement strand
ATGTCACCCGGGCCAAGTTCGGCGAGAAGAATCTCGGAGTTGCCTTTTGATTTGAGGACGCCGAGCTTACCGCTCTTAATGACGTACATCGCCTCGGAGGCGTCACCTTCTCTGAACAAGTACTCGTTTTTTTTAAGGCTTTTTGGTCCGCTCATGTGGCTCTTCAACTTTAGCCTGCTCTTATAAGAAAGAGAGGCTAAAACCGCGAAAGCCAGACAATCGTCGCGGCCAGATGCCTTTGACTACAATGTCATGGGTTTGGCGTTTGGGTCGATTTCAACAGGAGCACCGGTCGCCTTTACGACGGCTTCAGCGGTCAGGTCCGGTGCCCACTCTATGAGGCGAAAGCCACGGCCTTTGATCACATCGAGAACGCCGTAATCAGTGACGAGGCGATCGATGCAGTTCTGGCCAGTCAGCGGCAGTGTGCACTTTTTTAGAAGCTTATGCGTTCCATCTTTTGCAACGTGCTCCATGGCAACAATCACGCGTTTGGCGCCAGCCACAAGATCCATCGCGCCGCCCATGCCTTTGACCATCTTGCCTGGAATCATCCAGTTGGCGATAGAGCCATCTTGATCAACCTGCATCGCACCGAGGACAGTCAGGTCAATGTGACCGCCGCGAATCATCGCAAAACTGTCGGCAGAGGAGAAAAACGAAGCCCCTTTCACCGCCGTGACAGTTTGCTTGCCGGCATTGATCAGATCGGGATCGACATCTTTGTCATAGGGAAATGGCCCCATGCCAAGAAGTCCATTCTCGCTCTGCAACATAACGTTCATCGACTCTGGAATAAAATTCGCGACCAGTGTTGGAATGCCGATTCCGAGATTCACACAAAATCCTGGTTCAACTTCTTTGGCGATGCGCTTGGCGATTTGGTCTCGTGTCAATGGCATGGGCTGACTCCTTACGCTCTTGTCGTGCGCTGCTCGATCCGCTTTTCAAGCTTCTCGGATTTGTAGATTCGTTGAACGAAAACACCAGGAGTGTGAATTTGATCCGGATCGAGTTCGCCGACTGGTACGATCTCCTCGACCTCAACGACGGTGATCTTTCCTGCGGTTGCCATCATCGGGTTGAAGTTGCGAGCCGTTTTGCGGAAGATCAGGTTTCCAAAAGTATCGGCCTTCCAGGCTTTGACAAGGGCAAAATCACCGGTGATGCCGCGCTCAAGAACATAGGGACGGCCATCAAATTCGCGAACATCTTTGCCTTCCGCGACAATCGTTCCAACACCGGTTGGCGTGTAGAATGCCGGAATTCCAGCTCCGCCAGCGCGGACGCGCTCGGCGAGAGTTCCCTGTGGGCAGAATTCAAGTTCGAGTTCGCCAGAGAGATACAGCTTTTCGAACGTTGCATTTTCTCCAACGTAGCTTGAGACCATCTTTTTGATCTGGCGAGTGTGCAGCAGGAGGCCCAGGCCAAAGTCGTCGACCCCGGCATTATTGGAAACGCAAGTGAGTCCTTTTACTCCGGAGTTCTTCAGCGCCATGATGAGATTCTCTGGAATCCCGCAGAGGCCGAAGCCTCCAACAAGAATAGTCATGCCGTCAGCCACGCCTTCAAGTGCGGCGCGTGCGTCGGTGTAGATTTTGTCGATCTTGCGATTCACTTGGGCTCCCTTGTTTTAAACGCGCTCGACGATCAGGGCAACGGCTTCGCCGCCACCGATACAAAGAGTTGCGAGACCATACCGTTTCTGGTGCAAATGCAATGCATGAACAAGCGTCGTTAAAATCCGCGCGCCTGATGCGCCAATCGGGTGTCCAATGGCAACAGCGCCGCCATGGACGTTAACGCGATCGGCGGAAAGTTTAAGATCTTTCATTGCAACCATGGTCACTGCCGCGAAAGCTTCGTTGATCTCAAAGAGGTCGATCTGATCCAGGGATAGGCCTGCTGCTTGAACGGCTTTTTGTATCGCTCCCACAGGTGCTGTTGTGAACCATTTTGGATCTTGAGCGTGGGTGGCATGCGCGACGATGCGAGCAAGTGGCTTGGCACCAGCGGACTTCATCGCGGCTTCACCCATCAGAACCAGTGCAGCCCCGCCATCGTTGATCTTCGATGCGTTGGCTGCTGTCACTGTACCTGTTTTGTCAAAAGCCGGTTTGAGGCCCGGAACTTTTGCAAAATCTGTTTTTGCGGGCTCCTCATCGACGCTGACGACAACAGCGCCTTTGCGCGATTGAATTTCAAAACCGACGATTTCATTTTTAAAGTAGCCCTCCGCGATGGCCTTTTGCGCTTTTTTGTATGACCCAATTGCGAACTCATCTTGCTGCTCGCGCGTGAAGCTGTTTTCTTTCACGCAAAGTTCCGC
>JAEUWE010000247.1 GCA_016791465.1 Pseudobdellovibrionaceae bacterium | reverse complement strand
GAAAGCCAGTGAGTTTGTTCAGTCTCGCCTTGTGCGAAATCACGTGCAGCTCAAGATCGTGAATTTATTGACGGACGACGCGGTTTCAAGTGTTGAAGGAAACCAAACTCAGTTGATGGAAGTCGTCATCAATCTTTTGAACAACAGCATCGATGCGATTGTTGAAAAGCGACTTGAGCATGAGCGCCGTGAGATCCAGGTTCGAATAAGAGTGGTTCGCCCGCATGTCGTGGCGATTGAAGTCGCAGACTCAGGCGATGGAATTGCTGAATCGGTGAGAGACCGCTTGATGTCGCCGCTTGCAACGACGAAGCAAGAGAGCGGTGGCATGGGGCTGGGGCTTTCTATTTCGAAGCGAATTGCCGAGGCTCATCGGGGAGCGCTTCGACTTGAGGCTGCACATGATGCCGAATTGGGCGGCGCGCTCTTTCAGTTGTCACTTCCGACCTATCAATCGACTTTAGCGAACACGCTTTCAAACTAGCATCGCGCGGCAAGCCAGTGTTGAGTCGCGCTTTGAAGCGAACCCTTCGCGTATCTCGAGCGTAAACCCGGCATCGACCAAGGCACGTTTGAGGTGCCCGGTACAAGCATAGGTTGAAAGCACGCAATTTGTGTCGCAGGCCTCTTTTAAAAATGGATCAAGAAACTCGCGCGTCCATAGTTCAGGTGTCGATTTTGACGAAAATGCATCAAAGGCCACAGCATTGAAACGTCTTCGTTCGATGGGGCGATCGCGAAAGGTGTCGGGGAGAAGGGGGCCCGAGAGGACCCAAGTTTCATTGCCGAGGGCGTCTATGAGTTTCTCTTGTATGATTTTGGAGCTGAGATTGTATGCGGCCGCCGTCATTTCAAGCGCTTTATCGTAAGCCATGTGAGGAATGTGGCCCGGAATCTCGGCGCCGCCAGCGACCCAATTCTTAAAACTTTGGATGAGGCGTGGATCGAGTTCAAAACTTTCGCCAGAAAGCGGCGTTTCGAATTTGACGGCAACAGCCGCGGCGACGATTTCAACGAAGCCCAGCCCAAGACCAAGTGAAAGAATGCGAGGTGTTTTCGCCTCTGCGTGTAGCATCTGATGGATACGCTCGAATGCCGAGCCGTAGATGTAGACCGTTTCTCCGAGAGCTCCACGCATGGAGTGCATGGTTTCGCCAGCGCCGATTCGGGCGGTGTAACTTCCATCGTCGGTGACGACGACCTCAAAGGGCCCTGGGGCGGAAGCGGGTGGTAAAGAGTTGCTGTCGGTCATATTCATTGGTGAGAACAGGCTTTTACGTGGTTCCGGCGAAAGTTCAAGCCGATGGCTGTTGACACCATGCCGTAAAAGCTGGTTTGCATGGACGCATGACCGATCGCACCTCTTGGGCCGGAAAGCCCTACCATCCCATTAGCCTCGATTATCACCAGCGATTTGGTTCGAAGGTCGTCAAAGTGCCGGTGTCGATCGCTGACACCTGCCCGAACCGCATGGGTTTAAAGGGAATGCAGACCTGCATCTTTTGCGATGAGCATGGGAGCTTTGCTTACGCCGAATCTCAAGGCCTTGATCTCGCAAAGCAGATTGAAGAGCACCGCACGAAAGTCGCGAGTCGCTTCAATGCTGCGAAGTTCCTTATTTACTTTCAAGCCTACACAACAACGTTCACGGCACTTGGAAAATTGCGCCAGGGATTTGATCTCGCCCTTGGCTACGACGATGTTGTTGGCGTTGTGGTGGGGACGAGACCGGATTGCCTTTCGGATGCCGTACTTCGCACGTGGAAAGAATATTCGGAGAAAACCTTCGTTGCCGTTGAGGTCGGCGTGCAAAGCTTCGATGACGATCAGTTGACCTGGATGCGTCGCGGGCACACTGGAGCACAGGCGATCAAAGGTATCGAGCGCATCGCTGCCGAAGCAGGTGTTGATACGGGACTGCATTTGATTTTCGGTTGGCCAACTGAAACCGATAAGCAAGTGATCGAGACTGCGCGCCTTTGCAATTCGCTTCCGATCACAAATGTGAAGCTCCATAACCTGCACGTTCTTGAGAAGACGCCGCTTGCCGACATGTATCGCAGTGGCGAGTTCATTCCGGCTGACCTTGATCTCTATTCAGAACGTGTGGCGCTCTTTCTTGATCACCTGGATCCGCGCATCGCCGTGCACCGCTTGGTGGCTCTGTCATCGCGTTGGGATGAATTGATCGCGCCCGAGTGGGTTCGGCACAAAATGAAGAGCTGGCAGGGTGTGATCGATCGCGTGAACGCCCGTGGCGCCTATCAGGGCCGACTGTTTGGGGTTTAGATTTAGTGTTTGCCGCAATCTACTTTTATAAAATTCCAAATGACCGAATCGATCAGTTTCTTTCTATCCAAAAACAGGCAGCTGATATCTATCGTCGACACGGCGCAATCGACGATGCCACATTTGCGCCTTCGAATCTGGCTGCGAGGTACGGCTGTACCTCGCTTTTATCGGACGTCACTCTTGAGCCGAATGAAGAGCTCTTTTTTTCTTTGAGCCTTTTTAAATCAAAAGAAGATCACGACTTGATCATGCTCAAGTTGGATCGCGATCCAGAAATTTTATCGCTCTATGACGAAACATGTAAAGTTATCGACGTCTCAAGAATATTAAGGGGCGAGTTCAATCGAATTGTTTAGTGTGGTTTTCAATTCGCGAGCGATCTGTTCAAAAGTAAGCCATACTAAATCGGCGCTTCAAAGCCGACAATCCCCCCGCAGGGATCTTGAATCTGCACAATTGTTCTTTGTATCTGGGGCACCGGAAGCGGCCCACGGTAGATGGTGGCACCAAGTTCACTCGCCCGCTTGAGTAGTACGCCGAGATCATCGACAAGCCAATACCCAACCGATCCGCCTTGCGACACCGGATTTTTGGCGTCAGCGACGGCGATATCGAAATGACTTTCACCGAGGCGAAATGAGACGAAGGTTTCGGAGTCTTCGACGGGATCATGGTTGAAAAGCGCGCGATAGAAGTCGCGACTTTTCTGAAGATCGCTTGTGAGAAGGCGAATCGCCGCGACGCGAGTGATTTTCAATTCCAATTCGAAACTCCCTCTAAGAAAACGCCTGCACCACGCATCGCCAGCGCTCGGGCTTTAGCATCTGCGAGCGTGGCGGTACCGCGCCGTCGGCCTCGAGCTGATTCAAAACGTGATAGTCTTTTACGATATTGTAATCGCGGCCCCAAGCGATGACTCGTGTGAAAGGCCGCGAGTTCCAAAATCCCTGCTTTGCAGAGTCGCGCTTTCGCTGAATAGCACGTGCGATTCCTCCGGTGACGCCAGAGATAAACCGACGCCAAACAAGCTGTTTCGAGAGTTTCAAAGTGATGTGCAGGTGATTTCCGGCGTTTACAACGCGGTAAATGCGAACGCCGTACCGTTTTGCGAGTTCCGCAATGAGAGAACGCACCAGGGCGTCGTACTTCAGGAGCGACTTTGCACCTCGCGCCTGATCACTCCTTAAAACAACATGCATCGCCTCTTTTGTTGAGAGCGGACGGTACTGGCGGGACTCTCTGGTCGTTCTTTGGCCGGGAGCGAAAGCGCGCTCTTTTTTAGGAAAGCCATGAAAGGTGGGTTGTTTTCGTGACATGGTTTTCCCTCGCATTTTCGTGGTGACCGACGGTATATAAAATGAGCTTTAAAAGGTCAAGTGACATTACCGATACAGGTTTTAGAGGCGACAGAAGCGGCGAGCGAGGCCGGTTGGCGCGGAGGGCTTGGGTGGGCGCTGCCGCCGAGCGCCCAACAGAGCGGCGCCCGAAGTACGCAACAGAGAACTACTTTTTCTTGGCGGCGCGGCGGGCCTTGCGAGCGTCTTTGGATGAGTCGGCGCAGGCTTTTGCTTCGTCGGCGGTGATGCCCGTGACGCCTTCGATCGTCTTCCCGTCGGCGAGGGGCTTGATGCAATCGACCCAAAGGCCTTTGCCGGTCTCTTTGTGGGCGCCAGGTTTAAAGCCGGCGGCTTCGCACGCGGCGCTGACTTTGGCGCACTCGGGCGAATTGCGGATGGCTTCGCCGTCGCCTTTTGCCGAAGCTGAGGACGACGCAAAAGCGGTGACTGAAGAAACGAGGAAAAGGCTAAAACCAAGTGCGATTTTGTTCATAGAACCTCCGTATGGAAAAAGCATGAGGGAGGTTCGATGCAGCGGCAAGCGAAGTCAAAAGCGGGTCGTGCTGACTATTTCAGATCATCGAGAACGTGTTGGACTTCGTTTTTCTCGTTTACAATCCAAACGTCGAGGACAGGATCGTCATCGAGGTTAGCGGCGGCAACAGCCTTAAAGCTGGTTTTCGTTGCCGTACAGTCGGGGCAGTATGAAATCAGGCGATCAAAATCGATTGAGCGAACTCTGGTGGCGGGACTGAGGCCGATGTGTTCGGCCCACTTGGGATCGTCTTTCATGGAGTCCACCAGACGAACGATAGTTCGCATCTCGGGATTCCATTCGGGTTTCGAGCTGGCTTCGGGAAACTTGGCAGGTGATACGAAACCGAAAGCGTAGAGCACTTTCTTAGGCAGAACTTTGAGGGCTGCGAGATCGGTCGTGTAGAATCCGTTCTGTTCAAAGAAGCGCTTTTCAGATTCAACGATCAGCTGCAGATCCGCCGTTGCGACTTCTTGGATGGCACGCATCTGTCGAGCTTTGGCCCAGCGAGCTCCTCCGCCGATGGCGGCGACGAGAATCAGGACGACGAGTGCGATAATGCCGGCACCAATGACGTGGATCGCGCGTCTGGCGCGAGCCTCAGCGGCGGTCTCGCGGACGGCAGGTTCGGTGGATAGCGGCGTGGAGGCGGCAGACTCTGATGTCGATGAGGTCTCTTGCATGGCTTTTCTTAGCATTGAGCGACGGGCGTTCGCAATCATCACGGGTTGGAATGACCGTGCTCGACAAAGGGCTGAGGCCCGCTAGCATGTGAGTGCCGTCAGGCGGTAAGCTATCGATATGACTGGGATGATTAAGCACGGTTTGGTTCTTTCTGGCGGCGGTGCCCGTGGCGCCTATCAGGCGGGCGTTTTACAGGGTGTGGCCGAGATCGCGACTGAGCTGGGGCTCGAGCAGCCATTTAAGATCATCACCGGAGTCAGCGCCGGTGCCGTGAATGCATCGTATTTGGCCTCGTGTCGCGACGGCTTCCAGGTCGCGACAGATAGGCTCGTCGAGAGCTGGTCGAAAATCACCGCTGAAGATGTTTTTAAGACGGATGCCGTGACGGCGGGACGCTTGGGTTTCAAGTTCGCTCTCGATGCGGCAATCGGTGCGATGTACAAAAAGAAGCTCGCGCGTTCTCTCCTCGATACCTCACCTCTCAAGAGCTATCTTGAAGGCAATACAGACTTTTCGGCGATCGAAGAGAATTTAGAGAGCGGTCATATCGAGGCCCTGGCGATCACGGCGATGAACTATACGAACTCACATTCTCTTACTTTTGTGCAGAGTAAGAAAGAGGTGAAGATGTGGGATCGCTCGCGACGGCGGAGTGTTATTTCGAAAATCAGTGTCGAGCACGTTATGGCGTCAGGTGCTATCCCACTGTTCTTTCCTCCCGTTCGAATCGACGAAGATCATTACGGCGATGGATGCTTGCGCAACACGGCCCCACTCAGCCCGGCGATTCATCTGGGCGCCAATCGTTTGCTTGTTGTTGGTGTACGTCGCCCCGATCATTTGGCGCCAACGGTCCAGGCCCACATCGAACCTTCGCTTGCGCGGGTGTTGGGCGTTGTGCTCAATGCGCTTTTGATGGACGCGGTGGAATTTGATATGGAGCGATTGGGGAGAATCAATCAAACGGTCGAAATGATTCCGTTTGAGATGCGCCAACATCTACAGCTGAAAAAGATTGAATATCTCTGGATTCGGCCGAGTCAGGATATTGGTCAGATTGCGAGCCGTCTCTTTGATCGCTTGCCACGTGTGCTGCGCTACTTGGTGTCAGGCCTTGGCTCGCAGAAAGAGGCATCGGAGCTGACGAGCTACCTCTTATTTGATCCGGAGTTTTGTTCTGAGATCTCTCGCCTGGGTCGCGCCGATGCTGTTGCCCAGCGCGACGAGATCGAACGCTTTCTTAGGGTATAAAGCCGCGATTCTTCATGCAGGTCTCAAGGCCAGCGAGGCCGGATGCTGCCAAGCAAGTATCAAAGTTGGTTTGCGTGACCCCGGTCGGCAGCATGCCTGAACCGTCAAGGCATGAGGCAATACCCGCGGGTGTGGCGAGGCGATGACAAAATTCAAAATTGTCCTGCGTTGGTTTTGCCGCTAAAAGATTCTTCGTCACCAGACACTTCGCAACTGTCGTCACGTTTCCTTTTGCGACACAGTCGTCAACGTCAGCCTGTGTGATCGTCGTTCCCATAGGGGAATTGAGGGCCGCGCCGTTGGTGAGAAGTCCATTGGCGGTGAGGCATGCGACTGTGTTCAAAGTTCCTGCCGTGAGCGCGCAAGCTGAGATCGACCCTTGCATGATCTTCTTTTCAAGAAAGCCATTGGTGCGAAGGCACTTCGCGATTCCCGAAGGGCCAGCGTTGGTGTTACAGGTGTTGATTTGTGCCTGGAGAGCATCAACCGGAAGAAGTTTGTCGTAGAGAAATCCGTTTGAATCAAGGCAAGCGGCCGTCGATCCAACTCCCACAAAGTTGATACAGCGGCTGATCTGCCCTTGAGCCAAAAGCCTTGGAACGAAACGATTGGTGCGCAGGCACTTGGCGGTAGCGGTGGGAGCGGCCATTTGGCATTGTGCGACCTGCGCCTCGGTGAGTGTGGCTGGTGCGAGTTCTTTGCCGATAAGACAGTTGAGGAGGTTGATATCCGAAATCGGATTCCCATACACCTTCTTGCAGAGGGCGATGTCGGGATTGGCGACGGTTCCGAAGCGTTTTAGGAGCGCTTTTTTTCTCAGGCAGATTTCGACAGCTCCGAGGCCAACCTTTGCAACACAATCTTCGATTCCGACCTGATCGACTCCAAGAGGCAAGATTCCATTTTTTGCGAGGCAGGCGGTGATCTTACCCGTTCCGACAGCAGAGGCGCAGTTCTCGAAATCGCGCTGCATCGGTTCGCGATAGTTGGCGATGATGAAGCCCGCTTGGGTCAGGCAGGCCGCAAGATCAAGGTCGCCAGAGCCAGCCGCAAAACACGTTTCAAAAGTCGAGGTTGAAAGTTTACCTTTTACTGGGCTTTTGCTTTCTAAACACGAGGCGAGAGTGGCCTCAGAGTTCGCTCGACAGGACTTAAATTCATCGTAGCTAACGCCCGGCTTTGCTTCGGATGCTGATCCGGCCGTTGAAATGGCCGAATTGATCTGAGCTGAGTCAACGGTGAAGGCCTCGCCGCAGTTCTGGAACAGAAGAGCGAGTACCGCAAAACCGAAGAGAAAGACGAAAATCTTAACGGCAGGTTTAGAACCGCGTTTCTGGCTGCTCATTATGTGTGATCCCCCACTGAATAACGAACTCGCGAACAGTAACGGTGGCACAACTAGAATGAGACATATTGGCAGAATATGAAAGGGTCCCGATCAATATGAGACGACGGGCGACACTTCTCAATTTGAGACAGCGATAACGCTGGCCCACACGATTGTGGGCCAGTTTAGAAATTGACTACGATTGATAAGACTCGAGTGGCGCACACGAACAGACCAGGTTGCGGTCGCCATGAGCGTTATTGACTCGTCCGACTGCCGGCCAGAACTTGCGTTCGCGAACCCAGGGAAGCGGGAAGGCGGCTGTTTCGCGTGAATAGCTGCGATTCCACTCAGTTGCCGTGACCACATTCACTGTGTGCGGTGCGCGCTTGAGCGGATTCATTTCTTTGTCGACCTTTCCAGATTCGACGTCGTTGATCTCAGCTTTGATGGCAATCATGGCATCGCAGAAACGATCGAGCTCTTCTTTCGACTCACTCTCCGTAGGTTCGACCATGAGAGTCCCGACGACCGGCCATGACATTGTCGGAGCGTGGAAGCCATAGTCCATGAGGCGTTTGGCGACATCTTCGACAAGCACGGTTTTCATTGCGCGCAAATCGAGAATGCACTCGTGCGCGACGCGGCCATTTTTTCCTGTGTAGAGGATCGGATAGTGATCTTTCAGGCGGCTTGCGATGTAGTTCGCGTTGAGAATCGCCATTTGTGTCGAGCGCTTTAAGCCCTCGCGTCCCATCATGGCGATATAGGCCCAAGAGATTGGCAGAATCGACGCGCTACCCAGCGGTGCGCTTGCCACTGCCGATGAATCGTGGCGAAGACCGAGCAATGGATCGGCGCCGTTGTGTCCTGGCAAGTACGGCTTCAGGTGCTCGCGTACACCGATGGGGCCAACACCGGGTCCACCGCCGCCGTGCGGGATACAGAATGTTTTGTGCAGATTCAAATGACAAACATCGGGGCCGAAGTCGCCTGGACGACAGAGTCCGACAAGCGCGTTGAAGTTTGCGCCGTCCATGTAGACTTGGCCGCCGCGATCGTGAATGAGCTTGCAGATGTCTTGAATCGCCTCTTCAAACACACCGTGTGTTGAAGGATAGGTGATCATCAGCGCGGCAAGGTTGGTGGCGTGCAGTTCCGCTTTTGCGCGCAAGTCCGCGACGTCGACGTTGCCGTTGCTATCGCAGGCGACAACAACCACTTTCATGCCGGCCATGGTCGCGCTGGCGGGGTTGGTGCCATGGGCAGACGATGGAATCAGGCAGATTTTTCGATGTCCCTCTCCGCGAGAACGGTGGTAATCGCGAATCGATAAAAGTCCGGCGTATTCTCCAGCTGATCCCGCGTTAGGCTGGAGGCTGACTCCGGCAAAACCAGTGATTTCACAGAGCCAGCCTTCGAGTTCACGAGCAAACTGCATGTAGCCGCGAGCTTGATCGCCCGGCGCAAATGGATGCAATTGTCCCATCTCGGGCCAGGTGATGGGCATCATTTCAGTGGTGGCGTTGAGCTTCATCGTACAAGAGCCAAGAGGAATCATCGAGTGCGCAAGCGAGAGATCCTTTTGCTGAAGGCGTGTCAGGTAGCGCAGCATCTCGGTTTCGGAGTGATAGGTGTTGAAGACCTTCTGCTGCAGATACTGGTCAGCACGCTCAAAAGAGGCGTGACACGTTTCCGGGGCGGCGACCTCGAGATCTTCAAAGCGCATGCTCTGACCAGTGAAAAGGCGGAGCAGAGTTTCGACATCGGTCCGTGTGCTGAGTTCATCGAAAGAAACACCGAGCGCCGTGATTTGAGGATCATGTGCGGTGGACTGTGCGGTGTAGTAACGAAGATTGATGCGTTCTTTTCGAGCGGCTTCAAGAACGAGGCGGGCTTTACTCGAATCGCTGTAGGGGACGACAACGGTATCAAAGCTCGGTTGCGCTTCGACTTTTGTATGCCCTTTACTGAGGCCATAGGCAAAAACCGAGGCAAGTCGCGATACGCGCTGAGCGATGCGCTTTAGTCCCTCAGGCCCGTGATAGACGGCGTACATCGATGCCGTAACAGCGAGAAGAACTTGTGCCGTACAGATGTTCGAAGTCGCCTTTTCGCGACGGATGTGCTGCTCGCGAGTTTGCAGTGCAAGGCGAAGCGCAGGCTTGCCTTCGCTATCAATGGAGACGCCAACGAGACGCCCTGGGATTGAGCGCTTGAAGTCTTCTTTCGTCGCGAGAAATGCAGCGTGAGGGCCACCGTATCCGATCGGCACGCCAAAGCGTTGAGTTGAGCCAACGCAAATGTCGGCCCCCCAGTGTCCCGGCGCCTGTAGGACGGTGAGAGCAAGAGGGTCAGCGGCCACGACGACCAAGTTCTTGGCGGCATGTGCGCTGGCGGTGAAGGCCTTGAGGGCGTCGAGGGAGCTTGGAATCTGTCCACGGGTGTCTGGGTATTGAATGAGGCAACCGAAAGTCTCTGCTGAGAACGCAAACGATTCGGGTTTGCCGACAACGACCTTAATGCCAAGCGGATCCGCGCGACGAGTGAGGACTT
This sequence comes from Pseudobdellovibrionaceae bacterium, assembly GCA_016791465.1. Taxonomy (GTDB): domain Bacteria; phylum Bdellovibrionota; class Bdellovibrionia; order Bdellovibrionales; family JAMPXM01. The sequence continues at coordinate 7,886 of JAEUWE010000247.1, read as the reverse complement.
CGATCGTTTGTGGATGACAGTTTTCGGCGACAAAGAACGTCTGCGCACCGCTGCCATCGGCTTTGACGTTGTCGCTGACGTGGTAAGCCATGGTCATCGCTTCAGCGGCGGCTGTACCCTCGTCGAGCAGAGACGCATTGGCGATTGGCATCGCCGTGAGTTCCATCATCATGGTCTGGAAATTGAGAATGGCCTCAAGGCGTCCCTGTGAAATCTCGGCTTGGTAGGGTGTGTAGGCCGTGTACCAACCTGGATTTTCCAAGACATTTCGCAGAATCACCGGCGGCGTTATGGTGCCGTAGTAGCCTTGGCCGAGGAAGTTTTTGAAGATCTGATTTTGCGAAGCGATTTCTCGAGCGCGGGCGAGAGTTGCGCCTTCCGTCTGTCCCTCTGGAAGATCCAAGCTCTTTTTCATTCGAATGCCGGCGGGAATGGTTTGATCAATGAGTTGATCGAGCGATTGCGCGCCCACGGTTTTCAGCATGGCCGGGAGATCGGTGTCGCGTGGACCAATGTGACGAGCCGTGAATTCAGAGAGATTCTCAAGACTAGAAAAGTTCGGTTTTTTCATGCGAGCCACGCTAGCACGTGGCGCCCACCAGGTCACGAAGGCGAAACTCTAACGCTTCAGCTTTGTGTCCTTTGGGCGCGAAGAGTCGTAAATTGAAAAATCAAAATTCGAGTCCGTCACCGTATCGTCTGGGACGGTTACCTTTTTGGTATTCGTTGTATCGGAGAATTCCGTTGAATTCAGTGCCTCTTGGGCCTGCGCCGGGAGTGACTTACGGACGATCTCATTTGTGGCTCTTAGGCGCTCGACCAGCGCTCGCATAACGGAGACCGCCCAGTCGGGAAGCTCTTCGATCAGTTGCTCATAGGCTTCAGCGCTTACTTTTGCAGCAGTAACAGTGGTGAGGGCACGGGCGCTTGCCGATCGAGGTTGCTGATCGAGCATGGCGAATTCTCCGAGAGAATTGCCTGGTCCCATTGTCGCCAGAACGATGGGCTTGCCTTCAGCACCGCGTTTGAAAACTTCCACTTCGCCATCTTGGATGATGAAAAAGTGAAAGCTCTTCTCGTTTTCCTGAAAGAGAAGAGTTCCGGGCTCAAAGGTGACCTGCTCAATCTGAGTGGAATCGTTCATGGCTTAAATTCTGAGTCACAGAAATCGGATCAGCAAGCCGAACGAGAGGCGGGGGCTGGGTCCAATATAGCGCATTGCGCCATATTGGACCTATGGGCCGAAGCTCACTTGGCTTTGCGAGCGGCTTTCTTGCGAGCTGGCGACTTGGCCTTTTTGGCCGATGTCTTGCGTGGCTTTGTTTTCGTTGCTGATTTCTTTGTGGCTTTTTTCACCAAGCCGCGAAGCTTCGTCACTTCCGACTCGACTTGATTGCGCAGTTTCATGACGCGCGAACGCACCTGCTTCACCGTCTTTTCAACGTGAGCGACTTCGGTTTCGCCGCGTTTCTTTAATTCCTGGGCCAAACGATTTACTTCTGCCTTCAGGTGTTTAACATCGGCAAGGCGAGCCATTTTATCGAGTTCGATACGGATGTTTGCGAATTGTGCCATCGTGTTTCTCCTCGGAAGAGAGTAATTGAGACCGAGTTCGTGGTAGCACTCGCGAGCCTCCAGGTCGAGTAAAAAGCAGGAGAGGGAAAATATGAGAAGGCTTCTCGTTCAATGTCGCGCCATACGCAACTTCTTAACGAACCTTCTGGGACTTTTCGGATTGAGCCTGCTTTTCTCGAGCGCAGCGTCTGGCGCCGACGTGATGGAATGTGCCGAGCAGGCGGCGATGGGAACACCGTTTAAAATTTGTTTAGTGACCCGTCAGGAGCAAGTGCTCAATGTCGCCTTTGATCTCAAGGCCGCCTTTAAGGAAATTGATCGAATTAATCAGTGGATGAGTGATTGGCTCCCCGAATCTGAACTTTCGCGAGTCAATCGCGCCGCGGGCGCGCAAGCTGTTGTGGTGTCAAAGGAGCTGCTGGAGGTCGTGCGTGAGACCTTGGCCGTCGCTAAGGCGAGTGACGGAGCAATGGACCCAACGTTCAATGTTTTTTTTGGACTGTATCGATTCAAAGCGGGAGAAGAGCGCGAACCGTCTGCGGAGGAGATTGCGGAACGACTGCCTTTGATTGACTGGAAGAGCGTGGTTCTTGACGAAGCGAAAGGAACCCTTTCTCTAAAAAAACCGGGCATGAAACTTGGGTTGGGAGCCGTGGGTCAGAGCTACGCGGCTGATCGGGTCGCCGAAATGTTAAAGAGCCGCGGTTATCGCGGTGGCTATGTCGACGGCAGTGGCGACACCGTGTTTTGGGGAACCAAACCCGACGGTGCAAAGTGGACGACGGCGATTCGGGACCCGCGCGACAAGAGCAAAGTGATTCTCAGAATATACGGAACTGATTTTGCCATTACGACCTGTGGTGATGACGAGAAATTTTTTATTAAGGACGGCCGTCGCGTGCATCACGTGATTGATCCCAAAACGGGCCGTCCCGCGGGTCTGAGCCATCAGGTTACGGTGATTGCGAAGCGCGGTTTTGATGCCGACGCGTGGGACACGGCGGCGTTTGTCATGGGGCCCAAAAAATCGAAACCAGTTTTAGAGAGTCTGGGTCTTCGGGCGGTGATGGTCGGAATCGATGGCGCCGTCACTCTCACCAAGGGTCTGACGAAGCGGCAGACGTCCTGGGGTGAGGGCTATACCGTCGACGACTCGAATGGAGAGTGGAAGGAGGTCAAGAAGTGACGACCAATCGGATCTTGAATTTGCTTGGTAAAGACGATCGTTCGTTTCTCGAATCGCGGTCAATGCGACACGCTGTGGAGGCCGGTCATGTGCTTTTCCGTGAGGGCGATGCCTGCGCAAATTTTGTTTTGGTATTGAATGGTTCGATTCGCGTGCAGAAGGTCTCTGAGACCGGTCGACAGATTGTGCTCTATCATGTCGGTGATTCCGATATCTGTGCCCTGACGACCACTGGTCTTATCGGGCACTCCGTTTATCAGGCCGAAGGTGTTGCGGATACTCCAGTTGAGATGCTCTTACTGCCCGATAAAGCCTTTACCGAGATGTTGGATCGTTCGCCGGCCTTTCGTGAGTCGGTTTTTGCCTCACTCGCCAGTCGAATTACTTCGCTGATTGTCAAAATCGACGAGGTGACCTTTACCAAAATGGCGGTGCGCTTGGCGCGAGCTTTGGTTGAGGCTGAGAAACGCCAAGGGACGCGAGTTCTCGAAATGAGCCATCAAGACCTCGCCGATGAGCTCGGCACGGCCAGAGAGGTTGTGAGTCGGCAACTCAGTGAGTTTCAACGGCGAGGCTGGATTCGCCTCGATCGGCGCAGCCTTGAGGTACTTGTCCCTGATTTGGTGACAGTCGTTGATCAAGAAAAAGCCTAATTGCGCTGTTTGGTGACAATGTCACAGATCGAGCCCAGTTTGTTTGCTAGTTTAAAGGAATCAAAGGGAGGCCTTTATGAAAGTGAACGTTGGAACTCTGGATCGAGCTGGCCGTGTGGTGATTGGTCTTGCATTGATTGGCATGGCGGCAATGAATGTCGTAGGCCCATGGGGCTACATCGGCGTGGTACCGCTATTGACGGCAGGCCTTGGTTTTTGCCCACTGTATTCGATCATTGGACTCAATACTTGCCCGATTAAAAAGTAGAGTTCGGTGAGACGATGCTTTCGCAGTCGCGTTAAGTGAACTCGCGAAAGCGTCGATCTTTGAGGAAGCGATCAAAGAACGAAGCGGTCGCTTCGAGCGCATCGTCTTTACTCATGCCATGCTCGGTGGCGATAACGGATGCAATTTCGTCGAGGCTTTTTCGGCCGTCGACAAGTGAGAGCACCAAAGCCATCACAGCGTGAGTCGCGGAACTCGATTGAAAGACCGGTAATGCTGGAATTGAAAGTTTGGGATTTTGAATCCAGGCTGCGCGGTCATCGAGAGGCGTGGGGAGCGTATCTTTCAAGACGCCGGTTTTATCCCATGACCCAATCGACACCGTTTCAAAGCGGCGATGGGCGTCGAATGCTGACTGTAAGTAGGGAATCTCGAGCTGCCGCTGAGTTTGCTGTGATAGCCCAAATCGCAGACTGCGCTCGGTTAACTCATCGTGGCTGATGTTTTCGATGGGATCATTGAAATCAAACCGAAACGATCCAAAGTTGATCCAGCGCCCGCCGGATTTAAGCACTTGAGAAACGCTGGCCAAAAGGCAATCGACATGGCGAGGCAAGATGTCGACAAGCCACGGGGTCAAACACACATCAAAGCTCTCAGTTGCGAACGGAAGATGGTAAACGTCACCAAAGACAAAATGAAGATTTGGAGCTGGGCCGAGCTTCGCTTCGAGAGTTACAACTTGTCCTGGGCGAGAAGGATCTTTGGGTGCAACCGAGAACTCCGCCGCCTGTGTGGACTTTCCGCGATTTAGCGACTGAGCTGCGAACAGCAGGACGGGATTCAGATCAAATGCGATGATGGTGGCGGTCGGATGTGCTTTGGCCACATCGTATGCGAGTCGCGCTCCGCCAGCGCCCAGGACAAGAACCGTACTGGCATCGAGAGGAATCTGATCTTTGATTGCATCGAACGAGATCTGATTTTCCTTTTCGAAATGCGCAGACCAATCGCGAACGAGGTTGGGAAAGTATCCAAGCAGTCCCTGACGCAGAGGGAGTCGATAGCCGAAGGCCTGGCTCTTCTCGAGAGCTCCCTTTTGTCCAACCTTGCCTGGCTTCAAGGGCTCGAGCGTTTTTTTTAGAAACTCGAACTGCCGGATTTTGAGAGCTCGGATGCTTTCAATGCGTTTTCTTGCAAGCGGGCTATCGGTTTCGCCGGCCGAGACTTTGAGATCGCCGATTTCGCCGTCAAGATGATTGAGGAGAACCTGGCTTCGCTCACGCCACTCGTGCAGCGTGTGTTTTGGATCTGGAAAAAGCCAGGGGATTTCATCGAGGATGGGATATTTGATCATCGGTGGAGTCGCAATTTCGGAAGCGAGCTCACCGTTTACTTTCTTGAGCGGATGGCGGAGAACGGGACAGACAAGAAGCGAGAGCCAGTCTTTCATGGCTCATAGTTTAGTAGGACACGGGCTTGGGCTCTACTGGACCCTTAGAGTTTCAAATTCAAACTGGACCGTGTCTGTTGCGACAACACCGCCTGGAACTTCGATGACCGATGTTCCCAGTGATAAGTTGCCATTTGGTGTCTGACCCGTCAGGCCCGCAGTACCGGGATTAAAGGTCTTGTTGACGCCAGTGAAGGTGGTTGCCGTTTCAATCAAAGTTCCATTGATGCGGATATGAATACCTTTGATGATGATGCCGCTGGTGACTGTCTGTAAGCTCGGCTTGATAATATAGTAGACCTGCATACCGCCGACGACTTCTGTTCGGACTTGAAAGTGGAGCTTCGCGCCACCAAAGCTTCCGGCACCCATTTGCATTTGGCTGTCGAGGTCAATGGTGCGAAGTGCAGCGGTCGCAGTTGCGGTCATCGCCAAAGCGGCTGTTCGAGCAGTGATTGCTGCTGATCCTCCGCCAACATCTTTGCATGAAGCGTAGTTTGCAGCCGCGCTATCGATCGCGACCTGATGCTCTGGACCGCCGGCACCGGAGCCGTGGTTCGGGTTGAGGGCATACTGGCGAATTTTGTCGACGTTGGTTTTCTCGAACTCGAGGAACGATGCCTCGAGAGAAGTCTGGGCGAAGTTCACAGGCGCTGAGTTGTTGTGGCACGATGCGCAGTTTGTCTTGAAGAACGGGTAATAGGTTTTTGAAAAGTCGGTCTTATGGTCGCCCGAGCAAACGAAATTGCCGAGGCTCGAGAGGGCATCGCTGTCCATAGTGACGAAGTCGGCACCGCAGTTTTGAAAAAGTAAAATGCAGACTCCAGACGTCACCGCTAAGAGGAGTCGCGTTGCGAATCCTCTTGAGGCTTTTTCATTCCGGCTCTTTTCTCTTACATTCTGCATCCAGCCCCCAGCATACGTTCACGATCATCGCAATTAAGCGAATCGAATCACCTCGTCCATATCCGCTCGTTGAAATACTCCTGGAGCGATGGATTCGAATTTGGCGGACTGTTTTGCAAAAGCGAGATAGTTGGCAAAGACGCAAGCGGCCGCTTTTTCCACGGAGCCAACAGCGGACTGATCTGTCGCGCCTTGACCGTTGGTGAAGTAACCCACCTGGTGTTTGAATTGATCGTTCTTCATTGCGGGGCGACCGTTTGGATCGTAGGCAAAGATCCATGTTTGTCCGCGATTGCCGGAGTCGTTATTGAAGTCGCCACCAAATGCCGATCCAGATCCTGAGCTGACGGAACCGTCACTCGTCACGTGAATCATGACGGGTTTTCCAAGAGCGTTCGCGGACTCAATGATGCGACCGACCATTCGACCGGCGTCGGCATCTTTTGTGTTTTGTGCAGCTCGACCAGCGCCGTGGTAGTCGTAACCGCCGAGATCAATTCCTGTGACGGCAGAGTTTCCTTTGAGCGCGTTGTAGACCATCGCGGCTTGCGCGTAGGTGCCGCCGTTTTTGTTTCCAGCGGTGATGCCCCAGACAGTTGCAATTGCAGAGTTGAGGCCGGGATCAATTCCGGGATCAGCTTTTGACGCAAGCTCAATGTTTTTGCCGGTTGCGCACTCGACGACTTGTGCGAGTTTTGTTCCGGTTGCACTTCCGACGGCTGCGACGGCGCGGGCCTGCGAGCCCGACAGTGAGTTCACGAGTTCGAGAAGTTTGCGGCGGCGCCCTTCGTTTAAGCGAGTGGCAAGCGATCCGGCTGGTTTTAAAGCGCTTTCGATGTCGGCGTAGCTTCGGACGACAAGTGGCGCGTCGGGCTTGATGATCGCTGGGATTTGTCCCACGCCTGATCCAGTTCCGTCGCGGCTACCGAGGCTTGGCAGGAGGTCGCCGGTTACACCAGCGGCAGACACCAGTCCAATCACGCTCGCGGGATTGTTACTTGAGTCATCGCCAGAGGTGACGCAAACACAGACAAAGGATGTCTTGTCGAGCGCCCCCGCAGATGCGGCCTGCGAGAGTCCCAGCCAGAAGTGACCGGCTGGAGTTCCCGCGGTTTTATTGCCAGAAAGCCGTACTCCCTGGAAGGCGGTATGGCTGCGTGCATCGTCTGTTAGGAAAAGATTGTCAGCGCCAAGGCCCAGCAAGTCGTATTTTGCCAAGGGGTTGCGATCTTGTCCAAGGGGAGGGGCATTGGATGACAGCGAGGCTCCGCCAGAGAGGTTGACGTGAATGAACGCAGGCATTCCAGAGCCAGAGACTGCGCACTGCGCATCGGCGGCCATTGCGAACTCCGGTCGCGCCAGCACGTTGAGAATGGACGGGGCTAAAACATAGCCTGAGAATCCGAGGATTCCAGTGGCCAAGAAATCTCGGCGAGAAGTCGGCTTGGCGTGGCCCTGCTGAAGAGTGATGATTCGTTCCTCGCCGGTGCTCTCGTCTACGACTTTCTTAACGATAGTATCGTCGTTTCGCGATTTCATCTTTGATTCCCCCCGGAATGCATTTCCAAAATTCTGTTCTGGCGTGTTGCTAACTACTTGCCGTTGCCTTCTAGAACCGGATCGCGTCGAGTGACGACAGCATCGCAGTGCAAGTGAAGAGCAGGGCATTCTCAGTCTCGGCCGTGACGCTCTGATTCGTCGCTGCCGGCTCTGTCATCGCCGCCTCGAGCGTCGATTTGAGCAGAGTTTTTTCAGCAACGGATTCGTTGCGGCCCCAGAAATTTCGAGCCATGCGGCGAATCAGATCATCTTTTGCGGAATCAGTGATGGCGGTCGGACCCTGCGCAAAGTCGATCTTGTTGAAGAAGCGGCGGTTGTCCGCGACGG
>JAEUWE010000228.1 GCA_016791465.1 Pseudobdellovibrionaceae bacterium | reverse complement strand
TATTGATTGCTTGTTGAAGCGGTTTTTCGGGACCTGTGCTGTCTTCTAGAAACAGCCTTCTTAAGAGAAACGTCCGAGACCAGAGAGCTCGAGCGCCGCAGCATCAGGTGTGGCTAACATCTCTCTGAATGAGGTCCCTTGTCAAACTGGCATTTCTGCCCTCCCAATAGCGCCCAGTTGCTCGCCGCGTTAATGAACAAAAGTTCGACGCCAAGACTACGCTTTGCATCTCATTTTGAGACGACTGGCGACGAGTGAGCACCTATTAGAACTGGACCTCATGCAATGCTGTGGAAAAGCCGAAAGGAGACAGTAGGACACATGGCCAACAAGGCCCGAGGTGAAGAATGAGTTCTCAAGATCAAGTGCCGTTACCCAGAATTCCACTCAAGCTGGATGTTGAGTTTCGACGCTCCTATGGCCGCAATTCGGCCGGTGGGCTCCTGAAGAATATTAGTCTCTCCGGTGCCTTTCTCGAGCATGAAGTCGAAGCGATCAAGGCCGGTGACAAGCTACAGATCACTTTTAAAGTTGGCGGGCGAAGTCGCAAGGTCAACGCGCAGGTGATTTGGTCAAATTCACTTGGTTCCGGAATCAAGTTCCTCCCGACGAATGGCAGAGACGTCCAGATCGTCGATGACTTGATGTACTTCGTAGAGTCGAAGCGAAAAACCCGAAGGTCTTTACTCGACGATATCTTTAAGCAAGCTTCCTAGCTTTGGCGAAGGGCGAAGAGCCCTCGCGTTCCACAGAATGTAAAAAAACAAAAGGCAGGTCTAAGACCTGCCTTTTCTATTTCCCTAACCCGTTCGGCCTTAACCGACTTGAGTTGTCTGCGTGAGATCGACTTTACGCGACTTGTTTCTGCGGATCATGAAGAATACCGCGCCAGCAGCCAGGAGGATGATGCCGGAAAGACCCATCATCATCATGTTGTCGGCCTCTTCTGTTCCAGCAGCTGGATCCGCCGCAGCCTGCTGTTGACCAGGATCGACAGGCTGTGGAGCTGCCGACGGTGGCTCAGCTGGTGGTGGCGGAGGTGGCGGCTCACTTGGAGGCATCGCTGCAACAGCACCGGCAGCCATTGGGTCGGATGCAGGAGTCGCTGTCGGCGCAGCAGCAAGTGGATCCCCCGGCGGCATTGGCGGTTGCGCCAATGGATCGGCCGGTGGAGGAGGAGTCGGATTCATCGCCAGCGGATCGCTGCCAGGAGGCATTGCGCCTGGATCTTGCGGAGCCGCTTGCGGTGCGGCCATCGGATCCGTCGGTGCAGCCATCGGATCGACAGCAGGCGGAGTCTCAGCATTGTTTGCTAGAACTGGTGCCGCAGCGGTTCCATCTGGCCAGTAGCGGATATTGAGCCCGGCGGGGATATCGCCCTTAGACTCAACGTCCATATTTGTTGCCCAGACTTCCTTCCAGCTTTCATCGCTACCCAGAAGCGATTTCGATACCGCACGAATATTGTCGCCATCTCTCGACGTATATGTCTGAGCCGGAGCACCAATGTCTTCGTAGTATGTCAGCATTGTCGCATCTGTCGGATTGGTCGCCGATTGATAGTAAACCTTGTCGCCGGTTTTCATTCCGCGGCTCAGGTAGCTATTCCACTTCAACAAATCTTTTGAACGCTTCTTGTCGCCGTAGATCTTTTCCGCAACCGATTGACGAGTGTCGCCTGGACGCGCCAGGTAAACTCGGTTCAGGTTTGCGTCGCCAGAAGCGAATGCTGCCGTTTTGATTTTTTTAACTGGAACCCACGCTGGCGCAACTGGAGCTTCTGTTGAAGTGTCGACCGGTGGAGGTTCCGCCGCAACTGGCGTCGAATCTGCCGGCTGTTCCGCAAATACAGGTGCATCGGAAGGGGCAGGAGCTGGAGCAGCTTCAGGAACTGGTTCGGCGGGCGCTGCGTTTTGCGCAACATCCTCAGGCAAACCTTCTTCGTCATCCAAAGAAAGGTCATCTTCGCCTTCTTTGTTTTCTGCGACGGCATCGCCACCCTCTTCGTCGAGGTTCATGTCGTCGTCAGACTCCTTCTTGTCTGCGTCGGCCACTTCGTCGCCGAGATCTTCTTCACCGGCGGCCTCTTCGGTCGCATCGGCAGTTTCACTCGATTCAGAAGACGACTCCTCAGATGCGACATCGCCATCTTCAGAATAGTCGCCGTCGCTCTCTTCCGCGAACGTTTCGTCACCACCAGATGCACTTTCGTCCGTCGAGCTGCTCGTTGAGCAACCAGACAAATGAAGTGCAACTCCTATAGTGAGGAGGGACACGAGGAGTCGTTTTGTAAATGAAGCATTCTCTATAGTCTTCATCGTTGCCAATCCTTGAGCTGTCTAAGGCATACTTGCCACGTGTTTATTACAGCACACTGTGCGCCCAAATAGAAAAGCGGAATTCGAATCCAGCCCCGACAGAGGTCCAGCCTTCAGCCTGAGGACAACTCGAACTCGCCCCACTTAGTGAGTGCGCACCTTCGTATCGGCAAATCGAAATGAGACTCCAGGCCTGATTTTATTTCTTTCGAACCAACCGATATTCATTTCGAGCGCGTACTGGGCTTCGGTGTGGCTGGGATAGGTTTTATTGTGTATCGCCGTGATCGGATCAGGACGCATGTCGATGATTTCTCGAAGAACACGACCTTTGTCAAAATAGGCAATCGACAGCGGAATTCGCGTGTTCTTCATCCAGAATGAACGCCGCTCAGCCTCTTCAAATATAAACAGCATTCCCTCATCTTTTGACAGTTGATCTCGATTCATCAATCCATACGCACGCTTCTCATCGTCGTCTGCAATTTCAACAACGACTTTCCTTCCGCCCAATTCAATCGTCTTCTTAGCAAAGACCGGCGCTCCATTGCGCGCCACTCTTGCCTCTGATCTTGCCTCTGGCGAAAGCGGAAGCATGGAGACAACTACGAACATCAGATTCAAAACTATCGTTCTGCTGCCCATTGTGCCACTCCGTAGCGAAGACCGCGTGTCGACACGCGCAACTCATGTTCGTTCAAGGCTCTGAGGCCCTCTGCTAGACATATCAATCCCGCGACAATCACGTCGGCCCTCTTCGGCTCCATCCCGGTCAATGCACGACGCTGCTCTATCGACATTGGAGCCAATCGCGCGATCCAATTTTCAATCGCGGTCAAAGTAAACCGATGACCATGAACTCGTTCGGAATCAAATGTCTTCAATCCCAAGTCAACAGCCGCCAACGTCGTCGGCGTACCTGCGACGCCGATCACGCGACGTGAAAACCCATCAGCTCTAAATTTCGACTTTTCAATCGCCGCCAATACGGCTTCACGCATCGCCGAGACCGCGCTTACATCCGTACCAAAACGCTCGGTCAGACGAACTGCGCCGACATCAAGACTTACTCTTGAATCCAGTCGACCGGGTTCACCAAACATCAACTCCGTTGAACCGCCACCGACATCGACGATAGCCAAAGGACCTGGCGCTTCGCCGCTCAGCGTTCCACGAAAGGTCAGCTCTGCCTCTTTTTCGCCAGAAATAATCTCAATGGGAATTCCGTACTTTTTCCCAATGGCAATCAGTTCATCACGATTACTTGAGTCGCGAGCCGCACTCGTAGCACAGGCGAGAATGCGCTCTGGCTCTAATCGGGAAATCGTCTCGGAAAAGCGTGAGAGCGTGACGTCGAAACGCTTCAGCGCCTCGGGATGCAACGACTTGTTGACGTCAACACCCTGACCGAGTCGGACGATTTCGACTTCGTCAGCCAGCACGTGCAGTTGCGAGCCCTCGATATCGGCGACCAAACAAAGACATGTGTTGGTTCCAAAATCGAGACCCGCAACACGCACAGCCTTAGCCTCCTGCGAGCTTCTTCTTAAGAAGCTGATTCACCATATCGGGACTTGCTTGTCCTTTGGTGGCCTTCATCACTTGACCAACAAAGAATCCAAACAGCTTCTCCTTGCCACCGCGATACGCTTCCGTCTCAGCCGGGTTCGCTGCAATCACATCATCGATCGCTTTCTCAATCGCGCTCGTATCGGTGATTTGCACCAGTCCCTTCTCTTTGACGATGACGTCTGGATTTTTTCCAGTCGCCCACATCTCTGCAAAAACTGTCTTGGCGATCTTTCCAGAAATCGTTCCCTTGTCGATCAGCATGACCATCGCACCAAGCTGCTCCGCACTGACCGGACTCTGCGCAAAGGTCTTCTTCGCGTCGTTGAGCTCGCGCATCAGCTCTGTCATGACCCAGTTCGAAGCCGCTTTCGGATTCCCTGACGCTTTGACGACTTTCTCATAGTAATCCGCAATCTCTTTCTCTTGCGTAAGGACGAACGAATCGTATTCCGGAATTTTATACTCTTGCTGAAAACGCTCGGCGCGCTTGAGCGGCAGCTCCGGAAGTTCTCGACGAACCTTCTCCACATAGCCCTCTTCAAGAATCACCGGCAGCAGGTCTGGATCTGGAAAGTAACGATAGTCGTGCGCTTCTTCTTTTGAGCGCATCATGAACGTGCGGTTTTTGTCAGGATCGTAAAGACGCGTTTCCTGATTGATCTTCTCGCCGGTTTCCATGCAGTCAATTTGACGGAGAATTTCATACTCAATCGCCTTTTCAACGAATCGGAATGAGTTGATATTCTTGATCTCGACACGCGTGTTGAAAATGTTCTCGCCTTTTTTGCGAACGCTGACGTTGCAGTCACAGCGGAAGGAACCTTCTTCGAGGTTGCCATCGCAAACATCGAGGTAGCGCAAGATCTTATGAACTGTCCGCGCGTACTCTGCCGCCTCCTGCGGACTGTGCATATCGGGACCCGAGACGATCTCAAGTAGTGGTGTACCCGCTCGATTCAAGTTGATCAGCGAGTACTCCCCATGGTGCGTCGACTTACCGGCATCTTCTTCCATGTGAGCACGCGTGATCGAAACTTCCATCTTTTTACCATCGAGAATGTACTCGACCTTGCCGTGTTCACAGAGGGGTAAGTCGAACTGTGAAATCTGATAGCCCTTGGGAAGATCAGGGTAGAAGTACTGCTTGCGCGAAAACACGCTGCGATCGCGAATCTGGCATCCAAGCGCAAGACCCATTTTAATCGAGTACTCGATCGCTTTCTTGTTCACCACAGGGAGGGCCCCGGGCATTGCCGTGCACACTTCGCAGATGTGGTCATTGTCTCCGGCACCAAACTCAGTTGAGCTTGCGCAGAACATTTTCGACTTTGTGCTCAGCTGAGCGTGAATCTCAATACCAATCACTGGCTCATAAGAGCCAAACGGATGATTAGATGACATGTGGCCTCCGCGCCTTTGCGGCTCCCAAAGCATTCTCAATTGCCAAAGACACGTTGAACATTTTCGCTTCATCCCAGTGGCGGCCCATCAACTGCACGCCGATCGGCAGTCCTTTTGATGAGTAGCCCGCAGGAACTGACATTCCGGGAAGTCCCGCGAGGTTTGTCGAAGTTGTGAAGATGTCATTCAAATACATCTCGAGTGGATCGTTGATGCGTTCGCCGATTTTAAATGCGGGGCTGGTACAGACCGGACTCAAAATCACATCACACGATTCAAATGCCTTTAAAAACTCGTCGCGAATCAAGCGACGAACCTGGCTCGCCTTCGCGTAGTATGCATCGTAGTAGCCACTCGACAGCGCATAGGTACCAAGCATAATTCGACGCTTTACCTCGGGACCAAAGCCCTCGCCGCGCGAACGAGAATAGAGATCGTCAAGATCGCCATGAGCGGCGTTCGAAGAACGATGCCCAAACCGCATTCCATCATAACGCGCCAAATTGGCCGACGCTTCGGCTGTCGCAACAAGATAATAGACCGGAACGGCATGCTTCACGAGCGGGAGTGAGATCTCAACCGTCGTTGCTCCACGCGCCTTCAAGGCCTCGATGGCCTCTTTCGTCACGCGATCGACATCGGGATCCAATTTTTCTGCAAAATACTCGCGAGGAAGGCCGATTCGCATTCCTTTGACGTCGTCCTTTAGGAGCTGTGACCATTTCGGAACCTCAAGCGACGCACTTGTCGAATCATGCGAGCAAGCGCCGGAGATCGTCTCGAGCATCAAAGCGCAATCAGCTGTCGAATGCGCCATCGGTCCCGCCTGATCAAGCGAAGACGCGAAGGCAATGATGCCGAAGCGGCTGACCCGACCATAAGTCGGCTTAATCCCAAAGAGACCGCAGAAGCTTGCCGGTTGCCGAATTGATCCGCCCGTGTCCGTTCCAATTGCAGCTGAAGCCATGCGCGCCGAAAGTGCGGCGGCTGAGCCGCCGCTTGATCCACCAGGAACATACTCTGGGTTCCATGGATTTCGAACGATACCGCTTGCAGCGTTTTCATTCGAAGATCCCATTCCAAATTCATCGAGACTTGTTTTACCAATTGTTATGGCACCCGCTGCTTCGAGGCGAGAGACCACCGTCGAAGAATAGGGCGGAATAAAGTTTCCAAGAATTTTCGACGAGGCCGTCGTGCGCAGACCCTTTGTGCACAAAAGATCTTTCACGGCGACAGGGACACCCGCGAGGGCGCCAGGATCTTTTCCTGCCGCAATCTTGGCGTCGACGGCTTTTGCCGCCTCCTCCGCCTTTTCGTTAACAGTCACAAACGCGTTGATCTGCTTATCAAGCGTTTGCACGCGGCTCATGAAGTGACGAGTCACCTCGAGTGCCGTGACTTTTCCGTTTTTCACCGCTGCTGCGATCTCTGAACTGGTTGCGAAAGTTAAATCCATTTTACACCACCGGTGGAACTTTAAAGAGGCGGCCCGATCGCGCTGGCGCATTCGCCAAGAATGCATCGAGGTCGGGTTGAACAACGACCGTATCTTCTCGGAAATGCACCTTCAGATCCGTCGGCGTCACAAGTGGTTCAACATCTTTGGTGTTGACGGCGGCAATCTGTTCGAAGTTTTCGAGAACGGCTTTGAGCTGACCCGCGATCGCTTTGATCTCGTCGTCGGTGAGCTTCAACCGCGCCAATTCGGCTACTTTTTGGACTGTTGGGATATCGAGAGCTTTAGACATAGTCCTTCGATTTACCGCGTGCTACAGCTGCGGGCAAATGTGCGGGTAAATATCGATCCAGTACGGCCTAGCTTCACGCCCCGCGTTGACGCTAGTGTGGTGAAACCATGCCTGGATCCAAGACCCGCCCCAAAGAACGTCTCGCCGAGTTGCGCGACCTCATTCGCCACCACGACCGTTGCTACTACTTAAATGATCGACCAGAGATCACCGATCAGGAATACGATAAGCTCTACGCCGAATTGGTTGGCATTGAGACCCAGCATCCCGAGTGGATCACGCCCGACTCACCCTCTCAGCGAGTGGCAGGTGAGCCCGCCGAGTCCTTTGAAAAAGTCCCGCATCGACAGCCGATGCTCTCTCTACAGAATAGTTACTCCATCGATGACATCGGGGCCTTTGAAGAGCGCCTGCGAAAAGAACTCAAAGATCAAGCGCCTGCAACCGTGGAGTACTTCTGTGAACCAAAGTTCGATGGGCTTGCCATCGAACTCGTCTATGAACAAGGCCTTCTCACTCGAGCGATCACTCGGGGAGACGGCAGCGTCGGCGAAGATGTCACGCAGAATGTGAAGACGATCCGCTCGGTGCCACTGCAGATTCCAGAGGCGCCAATGCTGTTTGAAGTTCGAGGCGAGATCGTCATGCTGAAAGAGGACTTTCGGCGCATTAACGAGGCTCAGCAAGAGGCTGGCGAGGTTCCTTTTGCGAATCCTCGCAATGCCGCAGCCGGCACCATTCGCCAGCTGGATTCAAAAGTAGCCGCTTCACGTCCACTTCGCCTTTTCACATACGCTCCAGGCGTCATTGAAGGCGTCCGCTTTGAATCGCAATATGATTTCGAAACAACCTCTGGCCAATGGGGCCTGCCGACAGTCGGTGTGGCCCCGAAGAACGAATCTTTTGAGGCGTTCGAAGCGCGCCTCAACGCTGCACTGTCGAATACCTCTCCAAGTACGGGCTCGCTAAACCTCGCACGCATTTGCCGTGGAGTCGACGAAGCCACGTCCTATTACTCCTTCATTCAATCCATTCGCGGTCGACTGCCATTTGATATCGACGGCGTTGTGATCAAAGTGAATCGCTTCCGCCTGCAAGAAGACCTGGGTTTTGTCGCACGCAGTCCCCGATGGGCGACAGCGGCAAAGTTTCCACCTGAACAAGCCCAGACCGTCATTGAATCCATTAACATTCAAGTTGGCCGCACCGGCGCGCTCACGCCCGTCGCCGTCATGCGGCCTGTGAAAGTTGGCGGCGTCACGATCGCCAACGCCACTCTCCACAATCAATCCGAGATTGACCGAAAAGATATTCGGGTCGGCGACACCGTCATCATTCAACGCGCTGGCGACGTCATCCCAGAAGTGGTCGAAGTGGTTGCCAATCAGCGCCCGCCCAACTCTGTGCCATTTGTCATTTCAGACATCTGCCCCGCCTGCGGCGAAACAGCAGAGAAGCCCGAGAATGAGGTTATCCTTCGCTGCGTGAATCCCGGCTGCCCCGCCATCTTGCGCGAGTCGCTCAAACACTTCGTCGCTCGACGCGCAATGAACATCGAGGGTCTTGGCGACAAACAAATTGATGCTCTTGTCGCCGCGAATCTCGTGAAACGTCCGTCGGACCTCTATAAGCTAACAGCTCAAGACATCTTAGGCCTCGAGCGCCAGGGAGAGAAATCGGCAACCAACCTCATCGAAAGCATTCAAGCGTCGCGCAAGACGCAGCTCGCGCGCGTCATCTACGCAATGGGCATTCGCTTTGTCGGCGAGGCCACAGCAAAATCACTGGCAAAGTTTTATAAAACTCTCGATCAGTTTCTAGACGCTAGCGAAGAAAGCCTCTTGCAGGTCCCCGACATCGGGGAAAAGGTCGCTCATACTATTCTCACGGCCTTGCGCGGGCCCTATCTCAAAAAAGAACTTCAGCGGCTTGTGGAGAATGGTGTCGAGATCGAGGCCATTGCTCAAACCGCTGGCGGCTCACAGGCGCTCGCCGGAAGAAAGTTTGTTATCACCGGCACGCTGCCGATGGGACGAGATGAGGTCAAAGACTTGGTCGAAGCCAATGGCGGAATTGTGCTTTCCGGAGTGAGTAAGAAAACCGACTTTTTACTGGCCGGAGAAGAGGCCGGTTCAAAACTACAAAAGGCGACCGAGCTTGGCGTCGCCATTCTCGATTGGAACGCTTTTCAAAAGATGCTCAAGGGCGCGCCTCAAACCACTTAAAGTAAACACACGATGCGTAGTCCGCAAGATCCAGAACCTTCTTCGTCGGCAAACCCGTGGATGCGTTGATCCACGTCATCTGAGGCACAAAGCCCGAACCCATCACCAGTTCCGCCGTCGGCGATGTCGCCGGCTCATCAGAACAGAGACGCCGGCCCCAATTGTTTTCGACACAGCGACGAGCGGTTGCCGCGTGGACAACGACCACCGGAATCTGCGCGCGCATCTCAAACGTTTCGCTGAGGTCGAGATCATCACTCGAAAGATCGGCCTCCACTTTCGCCGCCTGCTCCGCCGATTCTGATTCAAGCATCGTCACTCGTAGACTCGCCGTAACCTGCTTGGTCGCGTTGGCTGAGCTCGGGTGCTCAAACCAAATATCATTCTCGCCAAAAACCACATCCGTTGAAGTGCGTTCTGTCGCCGTTTCAACGTCTGACGAAACGATCTGTGAAACTTCACGCGATTCGACCTGAGTCTGGGGATTGGAATAGTGCGCATGGAGGTCATTCGAGAACGACTTCAACACGACTTCAGACGTACATTCGCGGGCCACTTTCGAGGCCAACTCCGTCAGCGAGTCGCGGGTATCATCCGCTGCGACGTTCAGGGGATTGGTCTTGCCCGCTCCGATATCCAACGCCTGAGCCGTTAACGAAAAAGTCGACAAAAGAAAAAGTGCCGCGACGAACCGTCTACCCATCTCTCCCCCATCAATCGCCAAACAAAAAACAAAAGGCTGCCCAAGCCGAGCAGCCTTTGTCAGCTAGACATTCATTCGAACGCCCAGATTAAACTATCGACAGTAAAATCAATTACAGGTGGTCGATAACGATGTCGCGAGCCATAACCGTTTTGCGGCCATCAGCTTTTGCGCTCTCGACACCTTTTTGGCAAAGGCGCTCAACGGCTTTTGACAGCACGTCGATTGTTTCTGAAGAGGTATTGCACTCTCCTTTTTCTTTGATGAACTTCTTTACCTTGCTCGTCACAACAAGAACTTCAGCCATGATGAAAACCTCCGCCGTGTAGATCGCACACCGATCATTCCTTAGATCGGTTTAAAGTCTAGAGAGAGCCAAAACCAGGATCAAGGGCCAATCACCGCCCGGCGACACGCGGCGTTACGTTTGGTCAATTCTTAGGCTTATGAATTCGCCTTTGGAGAGCGCCGCGTTTCGATCAGACGCACCAAGAGAATCGACACCTCGTATAAAAACATCATCGGGATCAGCAACATCAACATGCTGAGAACATCTGGCGGCGTAATCACCGCCGAAAGCGTTGCCAATGCCAAAATCGCATATCGTCGTTTCTCCCGCAAAGTCTGGCTTGAGATTAAGCCAATCGCGCCGAGCACGACCAAGACCAACGGCAGCTCAAAGGAGGCACCAAAGACCAGCGTCATCGTCGCAAAAAATGAAAGGTACTCGGAGATCGTGATCAGCGGCTTGTCGACAGAGCCACCAAAAGTGAACAGGAACTCAAATGCCGTCGGCAGAACGAGGAAGTATGCAAACGAAACTCCGGTCAGAAAAAGAACAATGCCCGCACCGATAAAGATCACTGAATACTTTTTCTCGTGCGAGTACAGACCCGGGGCCACAAACTTCCAGACCTGATAAATCCAAACAGGACAGGCGAGAATAACTCCAGCCACCAAAGAGAGCTTCATGTGGGCGAGAAACTTATCCATTGGATTTGTGAAAACGAGGCCGCCGCCTGGAACATGAGCGACGATTGGATGACGAACGATATCGAAAATTTGCTCCGAGAATGCGAGGCAAACGCCCGTGCAAATCGCGATCGCCCACGCCGAGCGAACCAGGCGATCGCGAAGTTCCGCAAGATGATCGACAAGAGTAAGACCGTCCGGGGAATCTCTCACGACTTCGTTTCCTCGGTTGCCGGCGAAGGCGTCGTCGCCGACTCGACCGGAGCCGGCGACGCTGTGGCAACTGGCTTCGCGTCGGGAGCTGCAACGATTGATCTGGTCACGTCATCTTGAATCTTTTGAATCGTGTTGTTCGTGGCCGAATGGGCATTCGCGACTGTGTCCGTTACTTCACCCATCGCCTTTTTTAACTCGCGCAAAACACGGCCAACCGTACGAGCCACTTCTGGCAATTGTTTTGGGCCAATTGCGATCAGCGCAATTGCAGCCAGCAGCACCATTTCACCGAAACCGATATCAAACATACCGGCCCAGGATAGTCCCGCGACTGATCCGCGACTACTGTTTTGTCGGCTTTTTCAAATCCGAAAGCGGTACAGCAATAAGACCGCGCTCAAGAAGCTGTTCGCGCGCCAAGTCAGAACCTGTCTTCGCGTAAGTTTCGTACAGCCGGAGAATATTGGCCTCGTTCTGAAGACGGGCCTGCGCTGAGATCGTCGTCAGCACCTCCGAGAAATTCAAAAACCGCGACGAGTACTCGCGATACACCTTTGCCGCCATGTCCTCTTTTTGTGAGTCTGCCAAAACGCTATAGGCCGTCACGCCCATTTCGCAATAGTAGTCGATATCGACAAGTTTGCGCTGAAGCGAGTCGCCAAAGAAGCCCGTGATATAAAGCGCACGATCGGCCAATCGCTTAAGCTGTTCGTTTCGCGCCTGTGGCTCCTGATTGACGGCCTTCAAAAAAGCTTCCGCAAGCGTGCTTCGTGTTCGCCGTCCCTGCTCGTCGACTTCGTCAAAAAAGTTCGCCGTCGGTACGTAGTACTCAAGGAGCTTAACAAGGTACGTCTGCGCAGAGGGAAACGTGGAGAACCCTCGCTTCGCAAACGCGGTTTGAACAGCCTCTGAAAAGAAGGCTGTAAATCCATCGGGAGTCACGATAATGCCCTGATTCTTGGCCATATCCTCATATCATCATACGGTGTTTTCGACCGAATATCTGAGATTACAGACCTAAGACGGATCACTTTCTCGACGTCGGTCGATGAAGCGCCTCACTTTGAGTCATCTTATGACTTCCATGGCGCACTTGGCCCCACTGCAACTGTCACCGACGGCGCCTTTATAATCCGCGCGATCAGGGCTTGCACATCCTCGGCACGAACAGCGCGGATCCGTTCAGCATACTGAAAGATCTCATCTCCAGGAATACCGTAGATCTCGTTGAAGAGGAGCGAGGACGACACGGCCGAAGCTTTTTGCAAACCCAGGTCATGACTTCCAATCAAATATCGAACGGCGCGGTCCAATTCGATCTTTGGAATCGGCGTCGTCGCTAGTTTCTCAATCTCTGAGCGCATCATTGCAATTGCCGTTTCTCCCTTTTCGGGTGCACAGCCGATGAACGCGCCAAAGTATCCGCTGTCCACGCCATCCATCGACATCGGACCGACGCTATAGGCCAACGACTTCTTGTCGCGAAGCTCAATGAATAACCGACCGCCCTGACCAGCCAAAACGGCCTGGGCCACTTGAAGCGCATAGCGATTGGGATCGGTCAGCGTCAGTCCCCGCCAACCGACCATAATGTGCGTCTGTTCTTTCTTGAGTTCGTGAAACCGAAAGACATCCGCTTTCAGTGTCGAGCTCAACGCCACTTTTTTAAATCCCTCACCCTTAGGCTGCGACATTGGAATGTGATTCAAAGCTTCGCACCAGGCATCGATGTCGGCATTGCCAGTCAATACAAAGACACCGTCTTTAGGACGAACAATCCGATGATGAAAGTCGTCTAACGCCGCTTTTGAAAGCGTCGGAATAGTTTGAACGGTTCCCATCGGATCGCGCGCGTAGGGATGCCCCTCAAAGAGAGACTCCATAAACAGTCGAGAGCCAATCTGGGCAGGGCGATCTTCTCGAGTTCGTAAACCCTCAAGCATCATCGCTTTCTCGCGCTCCACAGCCTCACTTGAAATTGCAGGCTTAAAGGCCGCCTCAAAGAACAGCGGGATCAGCTGCTCTTCATACTCTGATAGAACCTGTCCCGATACTCCGGCCGTGTGCCTTCCACCAAACGCACCAAGGCCCGCGGCGAATCCCTCAATCTTTGAGTTGAGGTCGGTTTCGCTGAACTCCGAAGTACCTGTAATCCAAGCGCGACTCAAAAGTTCGGTGAGTCCATCTTGATTGGCGGGCTCGAGACGCGAACCGCCCAAGAATCCCAATCGCGCACTAACGACTGGCGTTGACCGAGCAATACGCGCAATGACGCGTAAACCAGACTTCAACGTGCGGGTTTCAATTTCGATCTCTCCGTCGGGGCGAGCCGTCCACGCCGGACGCGAAGCTGATTTTTTCTTTTTCGGAACCTTGCCGACCTTTGCGGCCTTCCACCGCTTGCCAAAGGCCTTCGCGGCCGCCTGTAGCTGCGTCTTTTGCTGCTTTTCATCGGATTCGAGCGGCGCCATGCAGACAACGCTCAACTTGTCGGGCGTGAGATACTTTTTTGCGATTTTAACCGCTTGTTCCGAACTGAACTTGCGAACACGCGCCAAATAGCGATCCATTTCGGACGGGTCGCCCAATAGTGTCGTTAACGACCCAATCTTTCTCGCAAGTCCATCGGCGGTCTCAAGGCCATAAAGCTCCGAGCTTTCGATATTCACAATCGCTCGCTCGATTTCTTCTCCCGAAATCGGCCGCTCCAAGAGACCAACGATTTCTTCGATTAAAAGTGGAAGGACTTCTTCAAGACGTTTGGCGTTCAGGTGCGCGGTGACCGTGAAAAATCCGGGATCGCGGGACGTGAAGCATCCGGCACCAGCCGAGTTCACGACGTCGGACTCAACCCGAAGGCGACGAACAATACGACTGGCATCGCCCTGACCCAACACCATCGCTAAAGTCTCGAGTGCCGCGACGTCTTCGTGTTTCACACTTGGAATCGGCCATGAGAAATGAAGCTGCATCTCTTTAACTTCGGCGCGGTCATAATATACGCGCGGGGCCTTTGCTACTGCTTTTGGCTCTTTCGCGCGCGCCACTTTGCGAACAGCCGTTGCCTTCAGTGCGCCAAACCGCGCGCGGACCAACGTCGCCATCGCCGCCGTTTCAAAATCGCCAGCAATAACCAGTGTCATGTTCTTTGGGCTATATCGCTCTTTGAAGTATCGCTTCAAAATCGCCGGACTTACTTTTTTGATGACCTCAGGGCGACCAATCACCGGCAGCCGATAGGGGTGTTTCTTGTATATGCTCGAGAATAAAAGTCGGCTGCCTTTTCGCGACGGGCTATCGTTCGTTCTTTTGATCTCTTCGAGGACAACCTCACGCTCTGCATCGATTTCCTTCGGATCAAAGAGAGGAGAGCCCATCATATCGGCGATCACATCAAGACCGACCTCTTGAAATTCGCGCGAAATGTTCACATAAAACACCGTCTGATCGAAGCTTGTCCACGCATTCAGTTCACCGCCAGAGGCCTCAACTGTACGCGCGATTTCGCCGACTCCATACTTCGCTGTTCCTTTAAACAATAAATGCTCAATGAAATGACTAATCCCCTCTTCCGGTCGTCGCTCATCGGCCGACCCCGTCTTGACCCACATTTGAACCGAAACCACTGGCGACTTTCGCGACGGAACAAGTCGAACCTCAAGGCCATTCTTTAAAACGATCTTCGTTGGTTTCTGCTTGCTAGATGCTGACTTTTGAGACATCGGTGAGTCCAATCTTTTAGGCCAAGGGAGCGTCGGCAATGGGATCGTTTGGAGTTTACGTGCACATCCCCTATTGCCTTCAGATTTGCACGTACTGTGACTTCGTCAAATTTGAAAAAAAAGACCTGCCGCCGACCGATCGCTATGTCTCTCTTCTTGAACATGAGATCGCGAGTCGTGGTCCGCGTGTTCAGCAGACCATTCCATCACCGATCATGCATTCTCTCTACTTTGGCGGCGGTACGCCCAGTCTTCTCTCTCCCTCGGAAATTCTATCGGTGATCCATGCACTTGAGAAGCAAGGGTTTCAACGGGCCAGCGGGGCCGAGGTTACGCTTGAAGTGAATCCGGGAACACTCACCGAAGCGTCACTTGATAAGTTTCTGGAGATGGGCATCACGCGATTTTCAGTCGGTGCCCAGACTTTCGACGAGCGCTTCTTATCAGTCACAGGGCGGAAACACAGCGTCGCCGACACGGTTGCGACACTTGAGCTCCTTCGAGACCGCGGCGCTCACTTTTCGTTCGATCTGCTATTCGGATTGCCGGGGCAACATCTCGCCGACGTTGGAAGTGATGTTCGCCGCGCACTCGAATACGGCCCCAAGCATCTCAGCGCCTATTGCTTGACCCTTCCCGAAAAACATCGCCTGAACAAAGGTCGAGCTCCTGACGACGAACAGGCGCAGATGTTCGATCTGATTTGCGACGATCTCGCCGCCGGCGGACTTGTGCGTTACGAAGTTTCAAACTTTGCCGTTCCTGGTTTTGAGTCGCGCCACAATCTCCTATACTGGAGCGATGCGCCCTATTGGGGAATTGGCATCGGCGCCCATTCTTATCTTCCAACGGCGCCGTGGGGAGTTCGTTTTTGGAATCCACCGACTGTGCGTTCGTGGGAACTCGAGATGGCGCGCACCGCCGGGACGGCCTTCTGGCAGGAGTTCGAACCCTCCCGCGTCGAACCGCTTCAGCTGCACCAAGCCATCACCGACTTCACCCACACGGCACTTCGATCGACACGAGGCCTCATCGACACGGAGGTGCAGAGAAAGTTCTCTGCGGCCTTCCCCGACCTTTTGCATGAAATCGAGCGACGCGCCCTGCCGCTGGTCCGCGACGGTCTTTTGCTTCGCGCCGAAAAACCGGGAAGATGGCTCCTTTCCAGGGCTGGACACGCCCTGGCCGATCGCGTTTTTGAACCACTCACCTTCCTGAAGGACGAAGTTTGACATTCTCCGTTCCGACTTCATAATGCCTGCATGGTCGATTCGAACGGACAAGAAAAACCAAAAGCAAATCCCGCTGCTGAGCAGTCGGATTCTCCCAAAAGACTTGGCGACGATACGGCGCCGGGTTTTACACCAGATGCCACAGATTCCTCGGCGGATTCAGCGACGGGACCCTCATTGGCTGACGAACTCGCAAAGTCAAAAAATGACTTCCTGTATCTCTACGCCGAGTTTGAAAACTATAAGAAACAAGCCATCAAAGAGCGGGCCGACCTGCGCCGATTCGGCGCCGAACGCTTGGTTGTCGACCTTCTCAATGTGCTCGATATTTTCGATACCGCACTGGCGATGGAGCTGACTCCCGAGACTGCGGCCTCTTTCCGCAAGGGAATCGAAATGACAGCATCAGAGCTCAAGGCAACTCTGCAGCGACACGGAGTTGAAGAGATTCAGGCGATGGGCGTCCCCTTCGACCCTTCAGTTCACGAGGCGTTGAGCAGCGAAGAATCCGCCGACTTGCCTCCAGGACATGTTTCGCGGGTTTTCAAAAAGCCATATAAACTCCACGATCGACTGATTCGTCCGGGCCAAGTGGTCGTCGCGAAAGAGAAGTAAATCACCATGGCTGCAAAACGCGATTACTATGAGGTTCTCGGGATTAAGCGAAATGCGACTCCTGATGAGATCAAGAAGGCGTTTCGCAAAATGGCCCTTCTCTATCACCCCGACAAAAATCCGGGAGACAAAAAAGCAGAAGAGAAATTCAAAGAGGCCAGCGAGGCCTATGAGATTTTATCTGATGAATCAAAGCGCCAGCAATATGATCGCTTCGGCCACGGCTTCGCGGCTTACACCGGTGCGGGCGCCGGTCAGGGTCCCTTCGGGGGTTTTGATGAAACGACCTTCTCGGGATTCGGTGGCGGCCCAGATTCATTTCAAGACATTTTCGGCGACATTTTCAGCGATATCACTGGCACCGGAAGACGCGGACCAAGGGGCGGCCCACAACAGGACGCGGGCCCGAGGGGCGGCTCACGCACGCGCGGAGCCGATTTGCGCTATACGCTTTCAATTACATTCGAGGATGCAGCAACTGGCTGTGAGAAAACGATCTCGTTTGTTCGCCAACGCGGTGGACGCGAAGAGACCGCGAGACTGGCGATCACCATTCCCGCAGGTGTAAAATCCGGACAGCGACTCAAGCTTCGCGGTGAAGGCGACGCGCCCCAGGTCGGCAATCAGATGGGTGATCTTTACGTGATCGTCAACGTTGCGGAGCACCCCCTCTTTCGTCGATCAGAAAACGACGTACACCTGGAGGTTCCGCTCAACTTTGCCGACGCCGTCACCGGTACCGTTGTTGAAATACCCACCCTCACCGGAAAGGCGTCTTTGAAGATTCCCCCCGGTACACCGTCGGGACAGATTTTCCGACTGAAGGGCAAAGGCTTCTCAGCCGTTGGTGCAGCAGATGCCACCGCACAGACTGGCGATATGCTCGTGAAGGTCTTAATCGACGTCCCGAGAGACCTCAGTGACGAACAACTTGAACTCTTAAAGCGCTTTGCCTCGTCTGTTCGACCGGGACCCATGGTCAAGTCGTTCCAAGAAAAGGTCGAACGCCTCCGAAAGAAATGAGGTTTTATGCGATTCATTTTATTGTCTTGCATCGGCGCAGCAACCTGTCTCATCGCCGTCAGCTGCCAAACGGCCGTCGCACGCAAACAACCTGTGAAAACTCCTCCGAATGTCGAAAAGGAGTTTGCGGCCGCCCGTCGTTCTTTCGAAGACGGCGATCTCAAAAAAGCCATTCCTCGTTTAAAGAAGATCTCCACCCAGCACGCCGATTCTGAAGTTGCGGACGATAGCCTGATGATGCTCGCTCAAGCCTACGAGAAACAGCAGCTCTCAAAAGAAGCGCTGCAGACCTATCTCACTCTGGCGAATAGCGAGATCTCTTCGCCGATGGAGAGCACGGCCCTGATTCGCGCAGCACGACTTCATGTTCGCTTCAATCAGTTCAAAGAAGCCGGAGCGCTTATTGAACGAATCGAACGGTCCAGCTCTGCCGACAAAACAACCAAATCGGAAGCTCTCGAACTCAAGGCGGAGATTTTGCTTGCCGAGAATCGGTTGCTTGATGCGATGGAAGTCTATGTTGAACTCGCCAACAACAGTCCCGATCAGCGCTTACAGGAAAAGTATCGAATGGCCGCGCAGGATCTACTCGACACTCGTCTCAACCAAGATGATGTTCGAGAAGTTTCTGAGCGTTCTGCTTTTGGTTTTCTGCGGCCGACCGCGAAATACCGGTCCGGTCTTTACTACGCCGATCAGCGCCAGCTGGGCAAAGCGCGCTCTGCTTTCGAAGATGTAATCGGACTTGCTCCGGGATCTGAACTTGCCGAGAAGGCCTCTGCGTTCATCGCTCAAATCGATGCACGAAGCCGCGTCAGCCCCAAAACAATTGGCGTTGTCCTTCCCTTGAGTGGAAAGCAACAGGCGATGGGTCAACGCGCTTTGCGCGGCATTCAACTTGGCTTGGGTATTTATGGCCGCAATCCATCAGGTTTCCGCTTGGCCGTCATCGACAGCGAAGGCAATCCCGACGCTGCTCGCCGCGGCGTCGAGCGGCTCGTCGTTGAGGATAATGTTATTTCGATTATCGGTGGCTTGCTTTCAAAAACGGCCAGCGCAGAGGCCGCAAAGGCACAGGAGTTCGCCGTTCCCTCGATTATGATGAGCCAGAAGGCTGGGTTAACGGACACCGGAGAGTTTGTTTTTAGAAACGCCCTCACAAGTCAGATGCAGGCGTCGGCGCTCGCGGATGTCGCCATCAACAAGCTTGGCGCAAAACGATTTGCAATTCTATTTCCAAACGATCCCTACGGAACTGAGTTTGCAAACTTCTTTTGGGATGCCATCAAAATGCGCGGCGGTTCCGTGACAGGTGCACAAGCTTACGATCCAAAAGAGACTGACTTTCGTGGACACGTTCAGCGCCTGGTCGGCACCTACTACATCGAGGATCGAGCAGAAGAGTATCGACTTCGTTACAAACAGTACCTCGAGAAAAACCCGAAGCGCTCTGTTCGCCAAGGACAGGCTTCGCCTGAAGACATTCTTCCGCCCATCGTCGACTTCGACGCCCTTTTCATCCCCGACAGCGTTAAGGCCGCTGGCCAGATTGCACCGATGTTGGCCTACAACGACGTCGACAATGTTCGCCTTCTCGGAACCAACCTCTGGAACAATCCAGCACTTGTCACTCGTGGGCAGAAGTTTGTTGAAAACTCCGTCTTCGTCGACGGCCTCTTTATAGGCGATCGCTCATTTCAGAATGCCGACTTTGTTAAGCAGTATAAAGAGCTCTATGGCGAAGAGCCGGGTCTGATTGAGGCCCAGGCGTACGATTCCGGCCTGCTTCTACGCCAGCTTGTCGGCAGCGGGGCAACATCGCGTATTGAACTTCAAGAGCGACTCGCTGGCCTCAAGGGCTTTTCGGGCTCTCTTGGTCAACTCGATATGTCGGCCGATCGCGAACTGATTCGGCCGATTTCAGTTTTAAGCGTTAAAGACGGTAAAATCGGCCCACTTGAGAATTCCCTGCAGTAATCGAGGCTTAGCGCCCCCATACCTCCCATAAAAAAATGCGATGTCCGAAAGCGGCATCGCCCTTAACCGCCGCCCACCGCCCCGCTGTCTTAGCGTCGATCCCGGTCGATGATTCGACCAAAGGACAGGTGGAGGGGAATATGGCGGGCGGTAAACGATTAACAGATCAATTCATTCGCGAATGTCGGACTCGACTGCTCGAGATGAAAACCGAGATTCTCAATCGCACGCGGTCGCTGACTCGCGAGTATGAGGCGCGCGACCGCGGTGGTAGCGACGAGGGTGACATGACAATGGAGATTCTCGCCGAGAACGATTTCTTGAGCACGCAAGGGCGATTGAAAGCACGCCTCATTGAGATCGATCACGCCCTTTCAAGAATCGAGAAGGGCCTTTATGGTATCTGCGAGGAAACAGACGAGCCGATTGAGATTGAACGTCTGCGCGCGCTTCCATGGACTCGACTGTCGATCGAAGGTGCTGAAATTCGCGAGTCCCTTGAGCGCCGATTTGCCCGCATCTAGATCGAAAACCTCGTTACAGAACCTGTCCTGAAAACTTACAAAACTCGACGACAACACGGACGCTGTCTTCGAGAAACACGAAGAGGAAAATCCATGGATGGAAATTCCTCTTCTCAAGAAATGCGACTCATCTTGTAATTTACGAGTCGCGGCGTAGAGATGCTCGCATCGCAAGCATAACGCGCCAGTCTGAGTGATTTCTTTGACTTCAATTCTCCAACTTCCTACAAGCTGTCACGAACTGTCGTGGGTGGGGCCATGATGGAGAATTCACTGCTTATTTTTCTAGCGACTGCTAGTGAAAAACGAGCAGCATGCGTTGGGGGGTCAATGCGTACACGTGAAATCAACTCGTTTAAAACGCTCCTGCTTGAACAGCGTTCCGAGCTCTTAAACAGAATGGTCGCCTTCCGTACGGAAACTCTTGTTCCTGTAGGCGAACGCGGCGACGAAGGCGATCGCGCAACGTCGGAACTCGACCTCAGTCGCGCTGTTCGCGATCAAGAGCGCGCCTCTGCACTTCTTCCAAAAATCGACCGTGCTCTCCAGCGATTGAGCGACGGCAGCTACGGTCTTTGCGAAATTTGTGAGGAACCTATTGGAATTGCACGACTCAAGGCTCGCCCGGTGGCGACTTTGTGCATCGCCTGCAAAGAAGAGCAGGAACAAACAGAAAAAATCTTCGCCTAAAGCCGAGCCGTCCGATCCAGAAAACACGAAAACGCCCCGCCTCAAGTGGGGTTTTTTCTTTTTAAGGCCAATTCTAGCACCTCGCCCGTAAAGCGATCTCAACTCGAGACCGAAAAGAAACCCAGATAAGACGCCTTGCCCGAACGGCGGAGGATGCATGGGTTTTGACGACAAGAATTTAGAGATACCTGAAACACTCCCGATGTTGCCCGTGCGCGATATCGTCGTGTTCCCCTATATGATTTTGCCTCTCTTCGTAGGACGAGAAGCATCGATTCGCTCAGTTGAGGAGGCATTGGCAAAAAGCCGATTTATCTTCCTGGCTTCGCAGAAAGAAATCACTGAGGAAAATCCGACGGAAGAGACAATCTACCAGGTCGGAACAATCGCTCGAATCATGCGCATGCGAAAGCTTGCTGATGGTCGCGTGAAGATCCTCATTCAAGGCGAAGCCAAAGGACGCATCACAAAGTTTGTGAAGTCGTCACCAAACTTTGAAGTCGCTGTTGAACGCATCACCGAGACCGATCAAAAAGATCTCGCTGTTGAGAACGAAGCGCTGATGCGCAGTGCCCGCGAGCAAATCGAGAAAATCATTGCTCTTGGCCGCTCGCTCTCTCCAGATATTCTCCTCATCCTCGATGACGTCACTGAGCCAGGTCGCCTGGCAGACCTCATTGCCTCAAACCTCGGCCTCAAAGTCTCTGACGCTCAACGCGTTCTTGAAACAAGCGATCCCGTTGCTCGTCTCAAAGCGGTGGTTGAAATTCTCGGATCAGAACTTGAAGTTCTCTCGATGCAGCAGAAGATTCGTTCGCAGGCCAAAGATGAAATGTCGAAAGGCCAGCGCGAATACTTCCTACGCGAGCAGATGCGCGCCATTAAGAGCGAGCTCGGTGAGCAAGATCAAAAAGGCGAAGAGATGGAAGAGCTTCGCGACAAGGTAACAAAAGCTGGAATGCCAGAGCCAGTTCACACCGAAGCATTGAAACAGCTTGGCCGTTTGGAACGCATGCATCCGGACGCAAGCGAAGCCTCAATGCTACGCACTTACCTCGACTGGCTTATCGATCTTCCATGGTCAAAAGCCACAGAGGACAACCTCGATCTCGATCGCGCGAAAATTGTTCTCGATGAAGATCACTATGAGCTCGCAAAGGCAAAAGATCGTATCTTGGAGTTCCTTGCTGTTCGCAAGCTGAAGTCTGATGCGAAAAAGGGTCCGATCCTTTGCTTCTGCGGACCTCCAGGAGTCGGCAAGACTTCTCTCGGAAAATCGATCGCTCGCTCAATGGGTCGCGAGTATTTCCGCGTCGCTCTTGGCGGCGTGAAAGACGAAGCCGAGATTCGTGGTCACCGCCGTACTTATGTTGGCGCGATGCCAGGAAAAATCGTCCAAGCACTCAAGCAAGTGAAGACGAAGAACCCGGTTATCGTTCTCGACGAGATCGACAAGCTCGGTAGCGACTATCGTGGCGATCCCTCTGCAGCAATGCTTGAGGTTCTTGATCCCGAGCAGAACCACGCGTTCCGCGATCACTACCTCAACGTTGATTTTGATCTCTCCAATGTCTTGTTCATTGCG